>JBJXDV010000064.1:0-27344 GCA_046153465.1 Chitinophagaceae bacterium | reverse complement strand
TCACCAGTACGACTAATTGCATAATAAATCCTGTTGTAAAACAGCAAAACATAGATCATGGCAAACAAACCGTTTCAGAAATTTATTGTCAAGAAGGAAAGTGGCGCGCAAAAAAAAGAACGCATTCGCCAGGATAAGAAAAAAATCAGGCTTGAAACAAAAGCCTATTTCGATAAAAAGAAAGCGGAACGAAGAGGCGGGGCTATTAATACAGACAGGCAGGGCACGGAAGAAGGAAGGGGTAATAACGAATATAGAATTGATAAAGCAGAAATAAGAAGCCAAAAACCGGTTGGTCGTAATAAACCGATGGAAATTAAAATTCAAAAAACGATCACCGGGTTACTTAATAGGAATAAAGATAAAAGCTCTATAAAAGAAATTTCAAAATCCTTGCCGCAAAAAGAAGGGCCACACAAAAATCGTGGTATCGTTTCCGATAAACCAATAGTAAAAAATACGCAAGCTTCTTCACCGGATACAAAAAAAGTATCGGAGATAATGCCTTTAAATAAATTTATTGCTCATGCCGGAGTATGTTCAAGAAGAGATGCAGCAGAAGTAGTGAAAGCCGGTAAAGTATTTGTAAATGGTCAGAAAATTTTGGAGCCGGGTTTTAAAGTAGCACGATTAGATGAAGTAACGGTAAATGGCAAAAAAATTACACCACAACGAAACCTCGTTTATATTCTTCTTAATAAACCCAAAGATTTTATTACCACTACCGAAGATCCTCAGGGAAGAAAAACGGTAATGGATATCGTAAAAAGTGCCACAACCGAAAGAGTCTATCCAATTGGAAGGCTAGATCGAAACACAACGGGTGTTTTACTGTTAACCAATGATGGAGAACTTTCCCAAAAATTATCTCACCCGAGTTATGAGATAAGAAAAATTTATGAAGTAACGCTCGACCGGCAGGTAACAAAAAAAGATTTTGACGCTATTGCGAATGGGGTTACCCTGGAAGATGGGTTTGTGCAACCAGATGCATTGGCCTATCCAGACATAAAGAATAAGCATATTATTGGAATTGAAATCCATAGCGGTCGTAATCGTATTGTACGTCGCATTTTTGAACATCTGGGATATGATGTTCGAAACCTCGATCGGGTGATGTATGCCAATCTTACCAAAAAAAATGTGGACCGTGGAAAATGGCGTTTTTTGAGTGAAAAAGAAGTTCGTTTATTGAAATTTCTCAATGCTTCCTATTCGAAGAAATAATTCTTTTTTATGGCGATCAAACATTTATTAGAAATAATTTTCGAAAACGAAGATTTAGTAGCAATCAATAAACCGGCGGGGTTGTTAAGTATTCCTGACCGGGAAGGAAAAGAAATTTCATTGAAACAAATGCTGCAGGACAAATATGGAAAGATATTTACGGTACATCGCCTCGACAAAGGAACCAGTGGCATTATAGTATTTGCAAAAAATGAAACAGCTCATAAATTTCTTTCAGAAGCATTTGAGGCACGCACCGTAGAAAAGTATTATCTCGGTATTGTAAGAGGTACTCTTACCGACAAGAAAAAAAGAATTGAAGAACCCATCATAGAAAACCCGGCTAGAAAAGGAACAATGATGGTACATCAAAAAGGGAAGGCTTCAATAACTGAATATGAAGTATTGGAAGAATGGAAAAAATTTTCATTGGTTCAGTTTAATATTCTTACAGGAAGAACTCATCAAATCAGGATACATATGCAACATGAAGGGCATACCATTGTTTGTGACGAAATTTACGGAGATGCTACCCCGATCCGTTTATCACAAATAAAAAAGAATTACAAACTTTCTAAAAATGAGGAAGAAGAACGGCCGATCCTAAACCGGCTAGGTCTTCATGCTTCTAAACTTTTACTTTCGATACCCACTGGTGAATACATTACCCTGGAAGTAAATTTGCCCAAAGACATGAGCGCCTTAATTCAACAAATGGGAAAACTAAAAAAGAAAAGCGGGCCGGTATAATTTATAGGAGGGCGATTACAATTCACTCTGTACAAGCTTCGTTCTTACCAATTATAGTTTGCTTATACAATCATTTTTTATTAATCTTACAGATTCAAAAAACAGCAGATGGATTTAAAATTTATCTTTTTACTGGGTGTTACAATACTGCTTTGGCTGGTACCACGCATTATCAAAAAAAATAAAGGATGGCATAATTTTTTTGTTGTTATCTTTTCGATTTTCATCACACTGGTTGTTATTGAAACTACTTATCGATTCATTTTGAAAAAGAACGCATTTACAATAAAAAGTAATAAAAATTTTGGAGCTTATACCAATCATCCACTTACTGGTTTTATGATTGCTGACGCAGGGGAAATGCTGGTTACAAAAATTGCCCGCAATGGAGATACCATTTTTAATACTATTTATACATTGATACCAGATAGTGGCGCACATTCAATACAAATGAACCACCGGTCTTCCTTCAATAATAAAACAGGTAATGATACGGCCGAATTTGTTTTCTTCGGTTGCAGTATTGCCTACGGAGAAGGGATTCGTGATACAGAAACGTTTGCTTATGTAACTGGTGAAAGGTGTAATACGTCTTCCCTTAATTATGCATTTTCCGGATTTGGAACTCATCAGGCTTATAATATTTACCTTAATAAATACAAAGGATTTACAGATCAAAAAAAGCGAACTTTTGTTTACTCTTTTATACCCGATCATATTCTTCGTGCTAAATGCATTTATCCCTGGAATATTAACGACCCCTATTTTGAATTGGTAAATGACTCATTGGTATTAAAAGGGAAGGCAACCGATAATTCTGGTTATGCAAAAACGCATAGACTTACACGATATCTATCTCTCTTCAATGCTTTTACATTCATCACAGATATAGAAACATCAGTAGTAACCGGTAAGGCCGCCAAAGAATTACAACAACATGATTACGATCGTACCTTTCGAATGATTCAATCTATGCAGAAATCGATTGCAGCGAATAACGATAACCTTATTTTTCTTTATTGGGATAAATACAAATGGAAAGAGGCAGATGATTCAAAAATATTGAACCGCAGCCTGATTGAACAGGAAATCGAAAACCTTCGAAAATTGGGAGTAACAGTTGTTAAAGCTTCCGAAGCGTTCGATATAAATAACTCATCTTTTTTTATTAAAGGAGATGGGCATCCTACTGCTGAGGCAAATAAATTAGTAGCTGCTCTACTTGCAAAAAATATCTGTAATAAATAGTGTGTGAAAATATATTCCGAAAATTTTCCCGTAGTATTTCAGCCATCACCTGGGAATCGCGGTCTACCAGTTTCTGCAAAAAATTATGGATTTAAAAATCAGTGATTGTCTAATCACTGCCAAACTAATCTAACTAAAAATTCCTTGTACTATGCTATGTGCTGGAGATTCGTGACCATCAATCAAACCAGGTATCCAAACAAATTATCGTTCTTATTAAGCTCAGTATAATTAATATGACTTTTAACCATATTCTTAAGGAGGGCTTCGTAATCTTTCCTGTTTTTCAATTCTATTCCAATTAAAGCAGGACCGCTTTCCTTATTTGTTTTTTGCATGTATTCAAAACGGGTAATATCATCATCAGGGCCCAAAACATCATTTACAAATTGCTTTAAAGCTCCGGGTCTTTGTGGAAAACGAATTAGAAAATAGTGTTTTAACCCTTCGTACTGCAGGCTTCTTTCCTTTATTTCCGGCATCCGATCGATATCGTTGTTACTTCCACTTACAATACATACAATAGTTTTCCCTTTTATTTCTGCCGCAAAATCATCCAATGCTGCAATAGAGAGTGCACCGGCCGGTTCAACCACAATAGCATCTTCATTGTAAAGTTTCAAAATGGTAGAACAAATTCTTCCTTCCGGTACCAGGCGCATATCATCCAATACTTCCTTACAAATAGAAAAAGTAATTTCTCCTACGCGTTTCACGGCTGCACCATCCACAAAGCTATCAATTTCTTCTAATGTAACAGGATGCCCTACGCGCAATGCTTCTGTCATGGAAGGAGCTCCCTCAGGTTCTAATCCAATAATTTTTGTTTTTGGAGAATAGGTTTTAAAATAAGCCCCCACTCCGGCACTTAACCCGCCACCACCCACTGGTAAAAACAGGTAATCGATATAAGCCATGTCTTCCAAAATTTCCACGCCCACCGTTCCCTGACCTTCTATGATCCTGTAATCATCAAAAGGCGGTATAAATGTCATCCCATTTTCTTCGGTAAATTTTTTAGCAGCAACAGCACAATCGTCAAAAGTATCTCCTACTAACCTGATTTCAACCGCATCGTCGCCATGCATTTTTGTTTGGGTAACTTTTTGATTAGGGGTAATGATGGGCATAAACACCACTCCTTTCGCTTTCAATTTTCTGCAACTGAATGCAAAACCCTGTGCATGGTTACCCGCACTTGCACACACAACACCTTTTGCTAATTGCCCGGGTGATAAACTACTCATCAAGTTATATGCCCCGCGCAATTTATAGCTGCGTACTACCTGTAAGTCTTCCCGCTTAAGGTATACGTTACAGTGATACTTTTTAGATAAACTTGCATTTAAGTGCAAGGGTGTTTTGCTCACCACTTTTTTTAACCGGATAGTGGCTTGTTGAAAATCAAGCCCCCAACCCCTGGAAGGAAGCGAAAGATCAGAAAGCGTTTGTGTGGAAGTGCTCATTCTGTAATTTTATTCGACTTAAAAAGTGATTAAAAGTTATTTTATTCCTAATCACTCTTCTTTATAAACTTATTTAAACAACAGATCCGGCTATTTTTTTCTCCGATTTTGCAGGTTGATTTTCCGGGCGCAATGACCGAACCGTTTTTCCGGCCTGCCACATTTCACTTTCCCGTAATTCCTTTAGTTCTGCATCCAATTTTTCCCGGTAATCTGATTGGCTATTGCTGTCAATAGATCGCTGCGACTCTCTACCGGCTGCTACACTTTCATACAATTCTTTAAAGACAGGAGCGGTAGCATCCCGAAATTTTTTCCACCAGTCCAACGCACCACGTTGAGCAGTAGTTGAACAGTTCGCGTACATCCAATCCATCCCATTTTCCGCTACTAATGGCATTAATGATTGTGTTAATTCCTCAACTGTTTCATTAAATGCTTCAGATGGAGTATGTCCCTTATCACGCAATACCTGGTACTGCGCAGCAAAGATTCCCTGAATAGCGCCCATTAAAGTACCTCTTTCACCTGTTAAATCGGAATAGACTTCTTTTTTGAAGTTCGTCTCAAATAAGTACCCACTACCAACGGCAATGCCTAACGCAATTACCCGGTCTTTTGCCTTACCAGTTGCATCTTGAAAAATAGCATAGGAACTATTCAATCCCCGGCCTTGTAAAAACATTCTTCTCAAAGAAGTACCAGAGCCTTTAGGGGCCACTAAAAAAACATCCACATCGGTAGGAGGAACAATACCTGTTTGCTCTTTGAAGGTAATTCCAAATCCATGAGAAAAGTATAATGCTTTTCCGGGTGTTAAATGTTTTTTTACGGTTGGCCATAGTTGTATTTGAGCTGCATCACTTAAGAGGTAACAAATAATTGTACCGCGCTGTAATGCTTCTTCAATATCAAACAAGGATTCTCCGGGAACAAAGCCATCACGTACTGCCTTATCCCAGGATTTTGAATTCTTTCGTTGTCCAACAATTACATTTATACCGTTATCACGCTGGTTGAGTGCCTGGCCCGGCCCCTGAACACCATAGCCGATTACTGCGATTGTTTCGTTCTTAAGTACTTCTTGCGCTTTAGCAAGAGGAAATTCTTCGCGGGTTACTACATTTTCTTCTGTTCCGCCAAAATTTAATGTCGCCATATTATAGTTTTTAAATTTTAAAATGATACTATTGATTCTACATTGAAAATACTTTTTCATTTTCATTCAAATACTCATTTTCTGCCGCTTCTTCGCCGGGTTGATTTTTCTCAAAGTCTCTAAGTTTTTTATGGAACCCATCACTATCTTTTATAATGGCCACTCTTGCGCTGCGAACAAATTCAATTAATCCATAAGGCTCTAATACTTTTATAAGCTTATCAGTTTCTTCCCGGTGGCCGGTAGCTTCAAATACAGTATAATCTTTACGGATTACTACAGCCTTTGCCCCGTATTCTCTTAGCAATCTTTCTACTTTAACTTCTTCGGCAATAATTTCAGTTGGTACTTTATACAAAGCCAGTTCCTGCCATACAATTTCATCGCCGGTATTGTAATAGGCTTTCAACACTTCAACCTGTTTCTCAATTTGGCGACAGAGTTTGCGAACCACTTCTTCGGTTTCATTTATTACTATCGTAAATCGGTGAACGCTATCAACTTCTGAAGGAGATGTATTTAAACTTTCAATATTT
This sequence comes from Chitinophagaceae bacterium, assembly GCA_046153465.1. Taxonomy (GTDB): domain Bacteria; phylum Bacteroidota; class Bacteroidia; order Chitinophagales; family Chitinophagaceae; genus Endoryza. Next base: position 20,958 of record JBJXDV010000064.1, on the reverse strand, counting down.
ATTTTGCGACGGGAAAATATAATAGCGATTCGGTTTAATAAGCCAATTTGATTTTCAGTATATACGGTTATAGTATATTCCTCGCGGCCCCCTCCAGCTCCGCCCATGGGGGAAAGCTGGAATCGACTAGTGCTTATTAAATTCATCATAGTTTTATTTTAAATGACTATATCTTTTGTTCAATAGTATTGTTGTCGTTAAAGAGTACAACGCCCATCCGAACTGATTCATCAGGGCGGGCAACCAACGCTGATATCTGCACAATTACCCGGTACATTCTTCTATTTTTTAAAACCCTGATTCTGGCTAACTATACTAATCAAGTAACGTTCCCCTTCGCTGATTGGGGGCCGTTTTACACTTCTTCTCTGCATAATACCACCTCTGCCACTCCTCTACCCTGAGGTACCATCGGAAAAACATTGTTCTCTTTGCCTACCATTACTTCCAATAAATAGGCACCATCATGATCAAGCATTTCTTTTAAACCAGTTTTCAGATACTCTCTTTGATTGATACTTTTTCCTTCAATACTATATGCTTTGGCTACTGCCACAAAATCCGGGCTGGTAATATCTACAAATGAATACCTTTTTTCATTAAACAATTGCTGCCATTGGCGAACCATTCCAAGAAAACAATTATTGAGAATTAAAATTTTTACCTGTGGTTTAAACTGCATAATCGTTCCCAACTCCTGCAATGTCATTTGAAAACCACCATCCCCAATAACTGCTACTACGGTCCTTTCCGGTGCACCAAATTTAGCACCTATTGCTGCAGGTAAGGCAAAGCCCATGGTACCCAGGCCCCCTGAGGTAATATTACTTTTTGATTTTTTCATTGTTGCATATCGGCAGGCTACCATTTGATGCTGGCCAACATCAGTAACAATAATTGCCTCTCCATTGGTAAGTTCATTCAATAAACTGATTACTTCTCCCATGGTAAGAATATCAGTTGTTGGATTCAGTTCTTCTTTAATCACTTTTTCTTCTTCTTTTTGCCGGCAATCTGCGAAGCGTTGCAACCAATTCGGATATACTTTTTGTTCAAGTAATTCGGTAAGCATCGGCAATGTTTCTTTACAATCGCCCCACACCGGAACGGTTGACTTTACATTCTTGTCAATTTCCGAAGGGTCAATATCCAGATGAATCACCTTAGCCTGCCTGGCATATTTATCCAATCTTCCGGTTACCCGGTCATCGAAGCGCATTCCAACAGCAATCAATACATCACATTCATTGGTTAATAAATTAGGAGCATAATTGCCATGCATTCCTAGCATTCCAACACTTAAAGGATGGTCGGTATCGATGGCACTCATGCCGAGTATCGTCCAGGCGGCTGGTAATCCTCCCTTCTCAATAAACTTTTTAAACTCATTTTCTGCATTCGCAAGAAGTACACCTTGCCCGAAAATAACAAAGGGTCGTTCTGCTTCATTAATTAATTGGGCTGCTTTCTCGATATACTCTTTTCTTACAATTGGTTTTGGGCGATAACTACGAACATGTTCACATATCTTATATTTTGTAAAGGGCAAAAGTTGCATCTGTGCATTTTTAGTAATATCAACCACTACCGGTCCCGGGCGACCGCTTTTAGCGATATAAAATGCTTTAGCCAATACTTCCGGAATTTCTGAAGCATCGGTTACCTGATAATTCCATTTAGTAATTGGTGTGGTAATATTAATAACATCTGTTTCCTGAAAGGCATCCGTACCCAGTAAATGGGCAAATACCTGACCTGTAATACAAACCAACGGAGTAGAATCAATCATTGCATCTGCCAGGCCCGTTACCAGGTTAGTAGCACCCGGGCCGCTGGTAGCAAATACCACTCCTACTTTTCCAGAAACCCTTGCATATCCCTGTGCAGCATGAATAGCCCCCTGCTCATGACGAACCAGGATATGTTGCAACTTTTCCTTGTAATCATACAGTGCATCATAGATCGGCATGATGGCTCCTCCCGGGTACCCAAATACGATATCTACTTTCTCGGAAATCAATGCTTCCAATACAACTACAGAACCACTTACCGTTGTGGCAGCCTTCCCGCCTTCTACACCTAATAATGGATTAACAGCCACGGTAGCGTGCTTTGAAATATCTTTAGTTTCTGTTTTCTCCTCAATAGTTTCGATAACACTATTCATAAAAAAGTTTTTACAATTAACGATGAGATTCTGTTAGCTCTTTTATTATTATTAATCTTCGTCTGTCACACAACCTTCGCTTGCATCTTTTACCGATTTTGCATATTTATATAAGATACCTTTTGTTGCTTTTAACGCTGGTTGCTTCCAGGCAGCTCTTCGTTTGGTGATTTCTTCTTCGTTCACTTTAAGATGAATGGAATTTTTTACGGCATCAATTTCTATAATATCATTATCCTCAACTAGTGCAATTAATCCACCATCAAAAGCTTCGGGTGTTATATGACCGACTACAAATCCGTGAGTACCTCCGCTAAATCTTCCATCTGTAATTAACGCTACACTTTTCCCCAACCCTGCACCAATAATTGCGCCGGTTGGTTTTAGCATTTCTGGCATACCCGGTGCTCCTCTTGGGCCAATATATCTTATGACCACTACATCGCCCGCATGCACCTTACCCGTTTGTATACCTGCAATTAAATCTTTTTCGCCATCAAATACTCTTGCAGTTCCTTCAAAGCGTTCTCCTTCTTTTCCGCTAATTTTTGCCACGCTTCCTTTAACAGCAAGGTTACCGTACAATATTTGTAAATGACCGGTTGCTTTCAATGGATTCTCTAAGGGCATAATAATTTTTTGTAAAGAGAAATCAAGATCTGGCGCTTCTTTTAAATTTTCAGCAACTGTTTTCCCGGTAACCGTTATACAATCACCATGCAGCAATCCCTTACTAAATAAATATTTCATTACTGCGGGCACTCCACCAAACTTATGCAAGTCTTCCATTAAATATTTTCCACTGGGTTTAAAATCTGCCAGCACCGGAATTTTATTACTGATGATCTGAAAATCATCCTGGGTTAGCGGAATATCTACACTCTTAGCCATTGCAATAAGATGCAACACGGCATTCGTTGATCCACCCAATACCATGATGACGGTAATTGCATTTTCAAATGCTTTGCGTGTCATGATATCGCGTGGCTTGATATCTTTTTCTAACAAGATTTTTATAGCTGCCCCTGCCGCAGCACATTCCTTTTGTTTATCGCTGCTTAAAGCTGGATTGCTGGAAGAGTTTGGCAGGCTCAATCCGAGTGCTTCAATGGCACTGGCCATCGTATTAGCGGTGTACATTCCTCCGCAGGCGCCTGCACCCGGACAAGAATTTCTTACAATCGCTTTAAAGTCTGATTCACTTAAATTACCGGCTATCTTCTGCCCAAGTGCTTCAAACGCACTTACGATATTTAAATCCTCCCCTTTATAATGCCCCGGCGCAATGGTACCACCATATAACATAATAGAGGGTCTATTCAATCTACCCATAGCTATTACAGAACCCGGCATATTTTTATCGCAACCTGGTATTGTAATTAATGCATCATAATACTGTGCACCTGCATTGGTTTCTATACTATCCGCAATTAAATCGCGGCTCACTAAGCTATACCGCATTCCGTCGGTACCCATACTAATTCCATCGCTCACACCAATGGTATAAAACCGTAATCCCAATAAGCCATCTGTTGTATCTACACTTTGTTTTACCGTGGTAGCCAAATCATTGAGATGCATATTGCAGGGGTTACCATCCCACCCCATACTAACAATACCAACCTGTGCTTTATGAAAGTCTTCCTCGTTAAATCCGATAGCATAATACATCGCCTGTGCCGCTGGTTGCGTGCTATCCTGTGTTAATGTTTTTGAATATTTATTTAATTCTGGCATACTTATTTTTTTCCTCTATTGAAATATCCCCTTAGATTGTTCAAAATCCTTTTTATGCAAAATCACACCAATACTTTATCACGGTTCTGCTGAGACGAAAATTCGGCAATTGATTTTTCAATGATCCTGTTTGAATAAGCCAATTGTATTAACCGGCTTAATGAATCATCCCAATTTTTACTAAACGGATGATCATCCAAACTCTGCCATCCAATTACTTCAGCTGCTGTACCACAAAAGAAAGCCGCTTCTGCATTTTTTAATTCTTGGGTAGTAAATAATTTTTCTTCCACTTCGATTCCAAGTTCCTTACAGATTTCAAAAATTGTTGCACGGGTAATACCCGGTAAAATATTCCCAGGAGAAGGAGTAATTAATTTTCCATCCAATTCATAAAAGATATTTGCTCCCGGGCCTTCTGCTACATTATCGTACATATCGTTTAGCAAGGCTTCATCATATCCTTTTGATTTCGCTTCCTGGCTGGCTAAAATAGAATTTACATAATGCCCACCTGCTTTTGCATGAATCTTAAACCCTTTGGGGTTTGGGCGCTGAAAAGAACTTGTCATTACCCGCAATAATTTATCCCCCAAAAAAGGTTGCATTTCCCATGCTTCAATAACAATAAATGATTCGTTGTTTTGAACAAAACTCATATTCGCCGGCGCATATACCAGTGGTCTGATATAGGCATCCTTTAAATTATTTCTTTTTAACACGTCATACGTTGCAGCAATTAATTCCTCGGTTTTCCATTTATATGGCATATTCATGGCCAGGGCAGATGCTTTTAAACGCTCAAAATGATCAATCTCTTTAAATATTTTTGTTTCGCCATGGATTGTTTTATAAGAACGTATACCTTCAAATACACTATATCCATAATGCAGACTCTGGCTATAAAAATCCATTCGGGCTTCCGAAGCTTTTACAAATTCTCCATTGAGAAAGATGACCGTACTTTCATTATAATAAGTTGCCATAAAATAAAAATTTAATGCAATAGATGAGCGTGAATTTAGTTGATCATCTATTAATTTTTCATTTAGTTAATTCTTCAAAACCGGGAAATAAAAAACCCGCCTTTCCGGAGGCGGGTTTGTATTTCGTTTAAAATTTTTTACAAGTTACCACCTTCATGTATCGCAGGAATAATAATCACCACCACAATAATAATTATGGCTACAATAAGAATGATATTACTTAAACTGCGTTTCAACATGAAAGATGTTATTCCACGAATATACAACCGCCGAACTAAAAAAAGAACTTTTTTTGAAGCTATCTTCTGATGCCATCCTCGTTTAATCATACAGTCAATTACATGCTATGCGATTAACCAATGATAGTCACCAATTATTTATATTATCGTCGACTTTCTCAATTCAATATTTTCTTTATTAATAGCACCAGGAATTTTACCTGATACATAATCGCTGATCAATTCTCCAATTGTACTTGTAAAATAAAAATTAACCGGGTCTATATCTTTAGTTACAAAGCTATTCTGAAGTGTCCAGTTTACTGCGTTTCTTACCTGATCTGCTTCTGCTTTCAATCCAAAATGATCGAGTAACATGGCTGCCGACAAAATTGAACCCAAAGGATTTGCAATATCTTTTCCAGCAGCCTGGAAATAAGAACCATGAATGGGTTCAAAAAGAGCAACGCCTTTACCAATAGAAGCAGAAGGTAATAGTCCCAGTGATCCACTTAATACACTCGCTTCATCACTAATAATATCGCCAAACATATTCTCGGTAAGCACCACATCAAACTGTTTTGGATTGAGAATAATTTGCATCGCTGCATTATCTACAAACATATACTCAACCTTAACTTCTTTGTATTGCAATGCCAGTTCCTGAACTACCTTTCTCCAAAGCCTGGAAGTCTCCAATACATTAGCTTTATCTACCAACAATAATTTATTTTTTCGCTTTTGCGCATATTGGAAAGCGAGATGAGCAACGCGTTCAATCTCTTCCCGGCTATAAACACATAAATCGGATGCTTGATTTCCATCTTCACTCAATTCTTTTTTTCCAAAGTATATTCCACCGGTCAGTTCACGAAAAATAACAAAGTCGATTCCTTCTAACTTTTCGGCCTTAAGGGGTGACAAATGTTTTAAAGCGGGATAGGTGTTGATCGGGCGGATATTGGCAAACAGTTGCAGACTTTTCCTGAGTTTTAGCAGTCCTTGCTCAGGGCGCACCTTTGCGGATGGATCGTTATCGTATTTCGGATGACCAATAGCGCCAAATAAAATTGCATCGCTGTTTAAACAAGCTTCAATGGTTTCATCGGGCAGGGGATTACCTGTTTTGTCGATAGCATCGGCACCCATCAGGTGATATCCATATTCAAACTCATGACCATACTGTTGGGCAATTGCATCCAACACGCGTACAGCCTGCCGAGTTACCTCCGGCCCAATTCCATCTCCTTCGATTACTGTTATGTGTTTTTTCATATACTATTTCGATTAATAAAGATAAGAGTAGGCAAGCCCTGAATAACTATTAAGGGTACTTACTCATCATCTGCTTAGTTCATATTCCTCAATATCTTTTTTTATGCTTAATAAATAGTCAATATCATCGTACCCATTTAATAAACATGTTTTTTTATAAGGATTGATTTCAAAATTTTCGGTTTCGCCCGTAGCCGTTAAGGTTATGGATTGATTGGCCACACTAACTTCAAAGATTACCTTATTCTCGTTTTCAATAGCCAAAAATATTTTCTGTAAAAAAATTTCGCTTACCTGAACAGGCACCAAGAAATTATTTTGTGCATTATTTTTGAATATATCGGCAAAAAAACTACTTACTACTACATCAAAGCCAGCATCTTTAATGGCCCAAGCTGCATGCTCACGGGAAGAACCACAACCAAAGTTCCTGGCAGCAACCAATATCTTACCACTGTATCTTGGATTGTTTAGTACAAAATCTTTTTTAGGTTGTGCTTCATCGTCGTTTGCATATCTCCAATCCCGAAATAAGTTTTTTCCAAAGCCGTCTCGGCTGGTTCCTTTTAAGAAACGTGCCGGAATGATCTGATCCGTATCAATATTTTCCATATTTATTGGTACGGCTGTACTGGTGATTGTATTAATTGCCCTGCTCATACTTTAATTTTTACCAATTTATCCTGGCTTCTACAAAATTTTCTTTTAACATCATTCGAATTAATTCTATTTCAAATAATAAATTATCTAATTATTAATGGCTATTTCAAGCTGCTGTTCGTCCATTAACGCTCTCACATCAGTTACAACGCCGGTAATTGCTGCTGCCGCTGCACTTAAGGGTGAGGCTAAAAAAGTTCTTGCATTGGGTCCCTGTCTTCCTTCAAAATTTCTATTAGAAGTAGAGATACAATATTTACCGGCAGGAATTTTATCTTCATTCATTCCTAAACAGGCCGAACAACCCGGCTGACGTAATACAAACCCTGCTTCTTCAAATACTTTATGAATCCCCTCCGCCCTTGCTTGTTTTTCTACCTGCTGGCTTCCGGGAACAATCCATACTTCCACTCCCTCAGCTTTTTTCTTTCCCTTTACAAAGGAAGCAACCATCCTTAGGTCTTCGATTCTGGAATTGGTACAACTGCCTATAAAAACATAATCTACTTTTTGTCCTATAATAGAATTTCCCGCCTGCAGTCCCATGTATTTCAAAGATTTTTCAAAGGAAGGCTTTTCCTTATCTTCTATTTCATGAAGAGATGGGATATGCCCGGTAATACCAATGCCCATTCCAGGATTGGTTCCATAGGTTATCCAGGGTTCAATCGCTTCTGCTTCGATAAAAATCTCCTTATCAAAAGTTGAATTCGCATCACTATATAACGTTTTCCATTGGTCGATTTTTTTATCCCACTGCGACTGACCCGGAGCAAATAATTTTCCTTTCATATAACTGAACGTGGTTTCATCCGGCGCAATCAATCCGCAACGGGCTCCCATTTCAATACTCATATTGCAGATGGTCATGCGCGCCTCCATACTTAAATCACGAATAGCAGAACCGGCAAACTCCACCGCATAACCTGTAGCACCACTCGAAGAAATTAATGATAGAATATAAAGTACAATATCTTTCGATAAAACTCCTCTTTTAAGTTTCCCATCTACCACAATGCGCATGAGCCTTGGTTTGGTTTGCAACAAACATTGGGTAGCCATTACCATTTCAACTTCGCTGGTTCCAATACCAAAGGCAATTGCGCCAAATGCGCCATGCGTGGATGTATGGCTATCGCCACATACAATGGTCATACCTGGTTGGGTAATTCCCAATTCAGGTCCAATCACATGAACAATACCCTGAAATGGATGACCCAGGCCATATAATTCTACCTGATGCTCGTCACAATTTTTTTTGAGTGCCTCTACCTGCAGGCGGCTCAATTCTTCTTTTATTGGTAAATGCTGATTAAGGGTTGGTACATTGTGATCGGCTGTTGCAATGGTTTGTGCAGGTCGAAATACTTTTATACCACGGCTATTTAATCCATTAAATGCCTGTGGACTGGTTACTTCATGAATAAAATGTTTATCGATATAAAGAACAGACGGGCCATTCTCAATGGTTTTGATAACATGCTGATGCCAGATTTTTTCGAAGAGAGTAGAGCCCCTTAAATCCCCCGAAGGGGGACCTTGTAAGAAGTTATTATTTTTGGAATCGGTCATTATTTTGAAATTCTTTTTTATGTACGCTTCTTATCAATTTGTCTTTGGTTATTATTACTTATTCTGTTTTCAAATGTCACCTTTCGGGCGATTCAGGGGGTTTTAAAAATACGTGGCGCAGAAGCGCCACGTCAAACAAAACTACGAACATGAGAAATTTAGCTATGATGCTACTATTGCTTCTGCCTGATATACAGTAGCAATCTGTACCAGGTCCTCATCCTTAACTTCTTTCTTTTGATCAGCCACTTTCAAAAAAATTACATACAATACATCTACATCATTACGATTATACTGGTAACCCAATTTTTGAAATCGGTGAGCCAGCGCACTTCGGCCGCTGCGTGCCGTTAGTACTATCTTTGACTCTCCCGCCCCCACTTCCTCCGGATTAATAATTTCATAGGTCAACGAATCTTTCAAAAATCCATCCTGGTGAATACCCGATGAATGAGAAAAAGCATTGCTGCCTACAATTGCTTTATTAGGTTGAACCGGCATTCTCATGATATCACTTACTAACCGGCTCATTGGGTTCAGCATCTCAGATTTAACATCTGTGTAAAACCCTAAATGTTTATGCTGTTTGATCACCATTACTACTTCTTCGAGCGAAGTATTACCCGCTCTTTCACCCAATCCATTAATAGTACATTCAATTTGCCTGGCACCTCCCATAATTCCAGCTATAGAGTTAGCGGTAGCTAAGCCTAAATCGTTATGACAATGGCAACTCAATACTGCTCTATCAATGTTAGGAACATTATTGCGTAGATAATTCATTTTATCGCCATACTGATAAGGCAAACAATAGCCCGTTGTATCGGGAATATTAACGGTGGTAGCTCCTGCCGAAATAACTGCTTCAACTACTCTTGCCAAATAATCATTATCGGTGCGGCCCGCATCTTCTGCATAAAACTCTACATTATCAGTATAGTTCCTGGCCCATTTTACACATTGAACAGCTCTTTGTAAAATTTCTTCCCGGGTAGAATTGAATTTAGATTTTATATGAAAATCTGAAGTACCTATTCCGGTATGAATACGCGGAAATTTTGCATGCTTTAATGCTGCGCCGGCAGTTTCGATATCTTTTTGAACGGCCCTGCTCAATCCGCAAACAGTTGCTCTTTTTAGTGTTTTTGATATTTGTTCGACACTTTCAAAGTCTCCAGGACTGGAAATTGGAAATCCCGCTTCAATAATATCTACACCCAGTTCTTCCAATTGAAGAGCCAGTTCAACTTTTTCTTTGGTATTTAACTTACACCCGGGAACCTGCTCCCCATCGCGTAAAGTGGTATCAAAAATAAAAATCTTGTTGGCAGACATATTTAAAATTTAAAACCGATCAAATAAAATAAAGGCTGGCTTAGTTTTGAGGTATTTATATTATACTTGTAAAACGACCTGCTTCTCCGAAGTTATTTGATTATAAGTGCTGTATAAAATCAAAAAAACGGGTATTTTACACAGTTAAAAGAGGGGAAGAATGCCTGTAATGCAATACCAACAAGGATTTTAACCATATTTGAATACGATGCCCAACCGGTCTGCCGACTCATTATTTTTATTGATTAAGTCTCTCGAAAAGTCGGAGAAACGGAACTTCAAGCTCTATGTTAAGCGCCATTCGGGTGGTGAGGATCTAAAGATTGTTCAATTGTTTGATGCCCTTGATAAGATGCAGGAATATGATGATGATGAAGTGCTCAAAAAAAACAAAGCCATTCGAAAGCAACAGCTATCGAATATGAAGGCACATTTATACCGGCAATTATTGTCGAGCCTTCGGTTGATTAAAAACGAAAATAATATTGATATCCAATTGCATGAGCAAATGGACTTTGCCCGGATACTCTATAACAAGGGCCTATACCTGCAAAGTTTGAAGGTACTGGACAAATTAAAAGAGCTTGCAAGGGAACATCACCAGCTTACTTACCTACAGCAGGTTTTATTTTTTGAAAAAAAGATTGAGACCTTATATATCACCCGAAGTATGCAGGATCGGGCTGTTCAATTGGCCAATGAATCGGAAGAAGTAACCAACAGATTATTATTAATTACACAGTTATCCAATCTTTCGCTGGAACTATACAGTTGGTATATTAAAAATGGTCATGCGCGCAACGAAAAAGACATTAGTGCTATCAGTGCATTTTTTGAAAAGCATTTTCCAGACAAAGCAAGGCAGGTAAATGGTTTTTATGAACAATTGTATTTATTTCAAAGCTATTGCTGGTTGGCATTTATTAAACAAGATTTCTTAACCTATTACCGCTATACACAAAAGTGGGTGGATCTTTTTGAACATGATCAATTTATGATAGAAGTAGAAACCGGCCACTATATAAAAGGAATGCATAATTTATTAGGTGCACATTTCGATTTACAGAACTACACAAAATTCAACGAAGCGCTTAAACACTTTGAATTGTTCTCGCACACAAAAACCGTTTCACAGAATGATAATAATAAAATTCTTGTTTTTGTGTATCTCAGTATATCTCTACTGAATAAACATTTTACGGAAGGAACTTTTAGCGAGGGAACTACCCTGGTCCCGCAGATTGAAGTGAAACTAAAAGAATATGAACTTTATCTTGACCGGCACCGGGTGCTGGTATTCTATTATAAGTTTGCTTCCTTGTATTTTGGAAGCGGCGATTATGAAACAACCATTGATTACCTCAATAAAATCATAAACTGGAAAATGGATTTACGTACAGATCTTCAGTGTTATGCCAGGTTACTTCACTTAATTGCTCATTATGAACTTGGAAATTATAATTTGCTTGAATTCTTAATTAAATCAGTTTATCGCTTTATGGGCAAGATGGAAAGCCTGAGTCTGGTGGAAGAGGAAATATTTAAGTTTCTTCGTTTATCGTTCAGAGTTACCACTAAAGGTTTGCAGCCGGAATTTGAAAAATTACTCGAGAAGCTTAAAAAACAGGAACGCAACCAATTTGAAACAAGGGCCTTTGTATATCTTGATGTGATCAGTTGGTTAGAAAGTAAAATCAGCAAGGTACCTGTACAAACGGTGATTCGAAAGAAATTTTTAGAAAGAAAGAAAGGGTAATATTTTTAAGGTCAAATAAGAATAGAATGCTTTGTGTAAAAAAGAAAAATATTTTAAAAATCAATATAATGCAATACAAATCTTATGTCAGGAATTATTCATTTTGAAACATTTCTGTTTACAGGTATTTTACTAAATCTCACTCCCGGAAATGACACCGTTTTTATTATTACGAAAAGTATTGCGCAAGGGAAAAAAGCAGGCGTCATTTCAGCGTTAGGTATCAGCACCGGCAGCATTATTCATACATTATTTGCCACTTTCGGTCTATCTATAATAATTGCAAAATCCATAGTGCTCTTCAATATCATTAAATATGCAGGGGCTGTTTATTTACTTTATATTGGCTATATGATGCTTACAGAAAAAAAGGAACTATCCTCTGACAAAATAAACCCGCGCAATTCAATTAACTATGTTCAAATATATAGAGATGGTATTATAACAAACTTACTGAATCCAAAAGTTGCGTTATTTTTTATTGCGTTTCTCCCTCAATTCATTGACCCAACTTATAAAAATACTGTTATACCTTTTCTTATCCTTGGATTTACATTTATAACAACAGGACTGATTTGGTGCATAATACTCGCTATTTTTGCTTCCGCTATTCTTCAAAAATTAAAAGGTAATAGAAAATTTTCAAGTTATCTCAACAAAGTTTGTGGCTTAACTTTAATTGGACTTGGGATAAAAGTAGCACTTACTGATAGGAAATAGGAAACTATAGGCTCTGTTTTTTACGGATGAATTACCCATAATCATTCTCTTAATATCTTTTGTAAAAAAAACAAAGAGTTAAGATTAAAAAGTAAATCAGTTCTATTTTTTTGAGGATTAATGTTTGTCTAAATCGTTTTCAGCATCTATTTTCCCCATGCAGGTAGCGGCGTAGTGGAGTCGAATAATTCATCAATGTAATAGGATCTTCTGTTACGTTTATCGCAACTAGAGTCACCAAAAGTATAGACACACGGTGAGTACAGCGAAATGTCTTTGGCAACCATTATGCTTTTAGGATAGCCCTTTGGCATCTTGCTTTCGTCGTGCTCACGTCCAAGAAAACAATGACCCAATTCATGAAAAATAAGCGCTTCAAGCTCTTGTGGATTCTCCCAGCACCCGAGGAATGGATTCAATGAAATTATTTTTTGTACATTATTTTCGGAAGATATAACATTCACTTTCCCGCAAGTTGCTGCTGCAAGACTGGAATCGTATTTAACAATCAAATTGTCGATCGTATATTGATACCCCCGGGACGAGGCTTCTTGTAAAAAGTTTTTTACATAGATCTGAAAATTCTCAGGCACATCATAAACAGGAGAAAATTTGGTTTCCTTTTTACAACCTATAAAAAATACAATTGCCAATAAAAGTTCTTTCCTGATCATTTAAGTACTGAAATGGTACCTATAAAATTACTAAAATTTAAATACAAATCCTATCAGGCAATCAATTCGCGCCTCGCTCGCGCACTTAATATCTTTGGATTAAAAGCTGGTTTCAAAGAAACGATGAACTATACCAATTTTCTTACCTTTAGCTAACAGCGCTATAAAAAATTGAAATAGAGAGTATTCAAATTCATTTACAGATTTTGTAGAAAATTGCCTGAAAGGAAACGAACCTTCACTCGAAAATATGAACCATCTTAAAAAGCTCATTTGCGACGAGGGCAGTAAACAGTTAAACAGGATACTTATCCTGGTAATTAGCATATTCTGTTTAAGCCATTGCGCTTTTCCCCAGCAACTGAAACCGAAAAAAAATGAACCAATTTCTATCATTTTTGATACAGATATTGGTCCCGACTATGATGATATAGGCGCCCTGGCAATGCTGCACGCAATGGCAGACAGTGGCGAATGCACTATTCTTGCTACAATTGCCAGCAACAAACACCAATATATTGCTGCTGTACTGGATGTAATGAATACCTATTTTAATAGACCCGGGCTACCCATTGGCGTGGTTAGGGGCAATGCAGTTACTATAGACGCATGGCAAAAATGGGATTCACTGCTTGCGGCAAATTATACCCACGATATTAATTCAAATGAACAGGCAGAAGATGCGTTAAAATTATATCGACGCCTGTTATCCACACAGCCCGATAAAAGCGTCACAATCGTAACCGTGGGTTTTCTAACGAATATGGCTAACCTGTTACAATCGGGCCCAGATGAATACTCCTCGCTTCCAGGCAAATCTCTTGTTGCAAAAAAAGTAAAACAATTAGTATGTATGGCGGGCCGGTTTGATGGTGAAATGGGAAGCTTTAAAGAATTTAATGTTGCAAAAGATTCTACAGGTTCTAAATTGACTTTTGATAGTTGGCCCACCCCCATTCTCTTTAGTGGATTTGAAATTGGAGCAAAAATTTTTTCGGGTTTACCAATCGCAAACAGTGCGCTGCACCGCTCTCCCGTAAAAGACGTGTTTGCTTTATGTATACCGAAGGATACCAACGATAGCAAGGGTCGAATGAGTTGGGATGAAACAGCCGTATTGGTTGCTGTAAGAGGATATGAAAAATACTATTCAATTGTGCAAGGCAAAATAATTTGTAATAGAGATGGAACTAATGGATGGGATCTTAAAGGCACGCGTGATAAATACATTATTCAAAAAAGCTCAATTGCCTCGATGGAAAAATTAATTAATTCGCTGATGATGCACCAACCAATGAAAAGCCGTTAAGTTATTACTAATAAATTAACCTCACATCTACTTTTATGTTTATACTCGAAAGCTACCCAACAGCTGTATTCTTTTGTGTAATTACCATGCTGTGCTGGGGCTCCTGGGCCAATACACAAAAATTAGCGTCGACTCATTGGCGGTTTGAATTATTTTATTGGGATTACGTAATTGGCATTCTTATGCTTTCTCTTTTATTTGCATTTACGTTAGGAAGCAATGGCTCACAGGGAAGAAATTTTTTAGAAGATGTAAACCAGGCTGGCGGCAACAATCTATTTTCGGCTATTTTAGGAGGTATCATTTTTAATGCTGCCAATATTTTATTGGTGGCTGCAATTTCTATTGCTGGTATGTCGGTAGCATTTCCGGTAGGTATCGGTATAGCCTTAGTATTAGGAGTAGTAGTAAATTATATTGATTCACCAAAAGGCAACCCTACAATACTATTTGCTGGTGTTGCATTAATTGCCCTTGCAATAATTTTAAATGCGAGAGCCTATAAAAAAATGTTATCGGGAAGCGCAACAACCTCTGCCAAAGGATTGATGCTTTCTGTAGTAGCTGGTTTATTAATGGGATTTTTCTATCGTTTTGTAGCCAGCGCCATGTTTACAGACTTCACACTACCGGAAACGGGCAAACTAAGTCCGTACACTGCCATGGTATTTTTTGCAATCGGAATTTTACTCAGCAATTTTTTATTCAACACGTATATCATGCGAAAACCTTTTGCCGGGAGCCCGGTACATTTCTCCCAGTATTTAAAAGGTAGTTTTCGTAATCACTTAACAGGTATTCTTGGCGGAATTATATGGTGCATAGGGATGTCGTTTAGTATTATTGCCTCAGGCAAAGCAGGTGCAGCCATTTCTTATGGTTTAGGACAAGGGGCAACGGTAGTAGCCGCTATATGGGGAATCTTTATCTGGCGCGAATTTAAGGATGCTCCAAAAGGAACTTCTATTCTTTTAAACTCAATGCTGCTGCTTTACATTATTGGAATTGCATTAATAATATATGCACGTTAACAGCGAACAACACACAAATTCATTGAACCATGTCAAAGATTATAGTCATTGGGAGTTCAAATACCGATATGGTTGTAAAAACCAAGAAATTTCCGGTACCGGGAGAAACTATTTTAGGAGGGGAATTTTTTATGTTCTCAGGTGGCAAAGGTGCAAACCAGGCGGTGGCGGCCGCAAGAATGGGAGGCGAAGTTATACTTATAGCTAAAACAGGGAATGATATTTTTGGAAAACGATCGATCGAAGAACTTAAAAAAGAAGGGATCAACATTCAGTATATTGAGGTAGATGAAAATAAAGCTTCGGGCACTGCCTTAATATTAGTAGATGAAAAAGGAGAGAATGAAATTGTGGTAGCACCCGGCGCCAATGAAACACTCACTCAAAAAAATATACAAGCAGCAGAAAAAGAAATTGCATCCGCAGATATCATTTTGGCACAATTAGAAATACCTATTGAAACGATTTTGTATGCAGCTAAAATGGCCTTCGCACTTCGAAAAAAATTTGTATTAAATCCTGCCCCTGCTCAACAACTTCCTCAGGAACTTTTTGAGCAGTTGTATTTAATAACGCCCAATGAAACAGAAGCCGAACTGTTAACCGGCATTCATGTAAAAGATATTTTAAGTGCGTCGAGAGCCGCATCTTCATTATTAGAAAAAGGTGTACAGCATGTGATCATTACTTTAGGCAACCAAGGCGCTTTTTTTAAAAACAATCAATATCAATTATTAGTAAAAGCACCCATAGTCAAAGCAGTTGATACGACTGCAGCCGGGGATGTTTTTAATGGAGTACTTACAATAGAAATAACCTCGGGTAAATCGTGGGAAGCGGCCATTCATTCTGCTTGCAATGCGGCGGCTATTTCTGTAACGCGAATGGGCGCCCAGCCTTCAATGCCTTACCGGAAAGAAGTGGACGCTTTTTCGCTTAATAACAAATGAATCATTGAAGTAAAATTTTTTCATTAATTTACTATTCTAACTTTCGGGAACAAATTCCATATCAATTATAATAAAGTGAGAGTACATCTATAAGAAGAAATCGACATTGGCTCGAAAAAATGAAAACTGATATAAATAATTTGTATCGATCGTTGAAAATATATTTCTCTGTCTAAAAATTGAACTTATTATCAGGCATTAGGTAAATCTTTTTTCTTTAGTTAGTTTCGGCTAAAGACTATTATGATTGTCCTTTCAATTATAACCCAAACGGTGCTTTTTGAAATAAATGCGTAATTACATATTTTATGAACCCTACTACCAGCAACGCTCCAGACCGGCTTTATTCCTTGGATGCGCTTCGCGGATTTGATATGTTTTGGATCATGGGTGCCGAAGAAATTTTTCATTCATTGTTTAAAGCAACGGGGTCACCTTTTTGGGGCGCCATCGCCAACGAATTAACGCATCCCGATTGGAATGGGTTTCATTTTTACGACCTCATCTTCCCGCTTTTTCTTTTTATTGCTGGAGTAGCTACTCCTTATTCTGTGGGACGTGAGTTGGAAAAAGGAAAAACCAAGCAACAAGTAATGTGGCGCGTGATAAAACGCGGATTAATGTTAGTATTGTTGGGCATCATCTATAACAATGGGCTAGAATTAAAACCATTTTCGGAAATACGTTTTGGGAGTGTATTGGGAAGAATTGGACTTGCTTATATGTTTGCTAATATTATTTATATCTATAGTAAAGAAAAAGCACAAATAGCCTGGTTTGTTGGACTGCTGTTCGGCTATTGGTTATTATTAAAATTTACGGCTGCACCTGGGTTTCCGCCGGGCGATCTTTCCATGGAAGGAAATTTCGCTTCTTATGTTGATCGATTAATAATGCCGGGAAAATTATACCTCGGTATTCATGATCCCGAAGGATTGATGAGCACTATTCCCGCGATTGGCACGGGTTTAATAGGGATACTTACCGGAAATTTTTTGAAGAATGCTACCCTCGCTCCAGTAAAAAAAACTATTTATATGCTTATTACCGGAATAATTTTTATTGGCCTTGCACATCTATGGAATATTGATTTCCCTATCAATAAAAATTTATGGTCCAGTTCCTTTGTATTGAATGCTGGAGGTTATAGCCTAATCCTGCTTGCAATTTTTTACTGGATCATAGATGTTTTGGGCTATAAAAAATGGGCCTTCTTCTTCAAGGTTATAGGCATGAACTCTATATTAATATATTTATCGGGGATGTTTATTCATTGGGAATATACCACCAATAGTTTATTTAAATGGTTGGGGCAATGGATAGGCGATCCCTATTCTATAGTCGTTTTGTCTATTTGTTACCTGCTGGTGAAATGGGCCTTCCTCTATTTTATGTATAAAAAGAAAATTTTTTTAAAGGTATAGTTGGCTTATCCACTTTTTTGGAGTGAAACTATTTCAGGACTATTCATTTTACAGTAACTAAATTTTCATTGTATATCCTGTTGTTAATTCTCTGCAGGGATAAAGATTATAATGATAAGTAAAAAAATGGCAACTCTTCCGGGTTGCCATTATCGCTATTTACTATTGTTGTTTGGCTCGCTTTCTTTGTTACATTCCATTTGTACATGGTGCTTGTCAAAGTATTTCGGCTTGCCAACGGCAGCGAATAATGTACCGAATGTAATTATAGCGCTTGCTATTGCGATTAAAAATCTTGGTTTCGTTTTCATTTGTTTATTTTTAAAAATTAATAATTTTGATTACCACATTTGCCGATAAACCGGTTTTGCATTTTTTCTTTAAATGAACTAAACTCCTCATCATTCATTCCTCTAATTTTTTCAGCAAAAGCAAACGGAGGCATAGCCATTCCCATCTGCGAAAATCTTCCAGCCATTCTTGCTCTACCCATTCCAAAAGGAGTGAAGATAAATTTTAGCAATAATACAATAAGCAATAAAGGGCCTGTAAAAAATACAAATACTCCTAACAAAGCACCCCCAATAATTGGTTTAATAATTGACTTTTTCATTTTTTTATTTTATTTAATTGTTTATAATTTAGAAGACGAATAGATGTTCACTTTACTTTAAATTATTTTTAATTTTTTCTACTTCGCTTTATATAATTATGAAGACGATTACCTTGAAATTTTACTTTAACTAAACTAAAAATCCTATAAGTTTTTCTTACAGGATTTTATAGACAAAATATATCTTAAGTTATTTTTTAAATCTGCTTTTCCATTCCTCTTTAAATTGTTGGCGTTCCTCGTCTGTCATATTCATCATCTTTTCTCTGAAATGTGAATTTGTAAATGGAGGTTTTTTATTCCAAAACCCAAAACTTCCAAATAAAATTCGGCTTAATAAAAATATACCAAGGGCTTGCAAATAAGTAATTGCTTTCAATCCAAATATGGCAGGTATAAGGCAATTCCATAACAGCATAATAATAATTCCAACTGCAAAAAATAATGCAATTGGAATTAATAAAAATATCGGTTTTCTTTTTTTCATATTTATTTATTAATTTAATTCGTTGTATAAAGGAAGTAATTTTTTTCTCAAATGCTTTACTGCATAGCCTTTTCGGCTAATGATGGTTTTCAGGTTTTCGCCGGTTTCATCAGCTATTTCCTGTAAGGTTTTATCCTCTATTTCATTTTGAATAAAAACATATCGTTGATTTTCTGGCAAATCATCTAAGGCTTTGAGTAATTCTTTCCAAAATAGTTCTTTAAACATCGTCAACTCCGGATTCTTGCTATCGTCTAAAAGTAAGGTTCCTTTGATGGAGAAATCGCCCTCTTCATTTTCATATGTATAGTCTTCAAGATTGTCCGTTTTCTTTTTACGGTAAAAGTCTGTAATCCTGTTTCTGGAAACCGCATAAAGCCAGGCACTCGCATTTTCAAGTGCATCCATATTAGTAAGGTTGCTAAACTGATACCATACTTCCTGCAAAATATCTTCGGCATCTTCAACAATAGTTACTTTATTTTTTATAAATGAAAACAACTGTTTCCCAAACTTACTTATGGCTTGAGAAACAGTGCTTTGTTTTTGATTTTCGTTCATTGTAAGATTTAATACTGCATCCATAATATAGATGACGGATGAACCTACTAATTACTTTAAATTATTTTTCTTAATAAAAGCATTTTTATTAGTTAAGACTTGATTACTTTCCAAAGCCTTAACACAGCCCAAATTTACAATGATGCTAAAACTAAAAATGAAATTGTGTTTACGGTTAAGCCATCAAGTGTTAACCCTGTTACAACATCCCGCAACTCAATGCAAATTGTTACCTGGGGTCAAAAGCATAGAAAGGTTGTATTGGATTAATATATCAGTCTGCTCAATGTTTGCAGGGAGTTGCGATAGGGTTGCAGACAACTCCTATAGCAGTTCAATACCACTTTAATTATTAATCAGGCTATAAAAACCCGTAGTTGCAGTATCTTTAACCACCCCCTGTTTATCGCGATAAATAAAATATGCTTCCAATTCCTTATGATGTTTTAAAAAAGAAAAGGATTTACTTAATCCCATTCCCATCAACGCATTGTCGTATCCATCAGCAGTTATTGCATCCTTTGCCCAAACGGTAACACTTATCAATTCGTTTTGAAATGGATAACCCGTTTTCGGATTTATTAAATGGCTAATAAATTTTCCACGAACCATTGTATATTTTCGATAGTTACCCGAAGTTGTGATGGCTCCTTGATCGAGATGGATTATTTTTTCTACAACTGGTTTATCAAAAAAATCGGGTGCCGGTGCTTCCAGACCAATCTGCATCATTGTTCCGTTAGGCTGTCTCCTGCCTTTAATCTTTAACTCCCCGCCTATTTCTACGAGGTAATGTTGAATTCCTTTTCCTTCCAGAAAGTTTGCAACCAGATCAACACTATATCCCTGTGCAATTCCATTTACATCTATCTTTGTACATGGTATATCTTTTAAAAGAAATTTACCACGGAGATGAATTTTAGAAGCGCCAATGCAAGGCAGGATGCTCCGAATTGTTGCAGCTTCGGGCATTTTTGACACCTTCGCCGGACCAAAGCCCCAGCAATTCACCAACGGATATACAGTAATATCTGAAACTCCTCTGGTATTTTTATAAATCTCTAATGATTTATCAACAACAACTCGTAAATAATCATCTATTTTAACTCCTTTTTTTGAACGATTAAATTTACTAATCAGGGAATAGGTTTTGTACACCGAAAGCGAGCTGTCAATTCTATCAAGTAAACTATCTACTTGATTTTTTAACACTACCGAATCTCCTGCGTAATAAGTAATGTGGTAACTAGTTCCCTGTGCAAATCCTGAAATTTTGAATGTATTCAGCGTTGCAGACGTTTTGGTCTTAAACGATACAAAAAAAAATAGGCCTAAAAATATACAACTGATAATTATTGATTTTCTGTTATTCATTTCCATACAACAATTTCTTGCTCTTTTTTTATTACAAAAATTACTACCACTATACAGATTGAATAAAGGTAACTGCATTTAAAGGCACAAACAATTTTGAAAGACAGAA
>JBJXDV010000063.1:0-34491 GCA_046153465.1 Chitinophagaceae bacterium | reverse complement strand
CTGCCTGGTGGATCATTCCTCAACAATTTAATACTGCGATTGCACCATTACTTGCAATTATTGCATTGCGTAGTTGGCAACGAAGTAAATAACGATATACAATCGTAGCAAGATGAATAAAATCATTCGTTATAATAATGCAGATATTTTTTATCGGATAGAAGGTAAAGGACAGCCCGTTTTATTGATCCATGGATTTGGAGAAGACGGAACGATTTGGGATAAACAGGTGCGGGAATTAAAAGAAAACTATCAATTAATTATTCCAGATCTGCCCGGAAGCGGTAAGTCTTCTTCAATGAATCAAGAATGCTCCATGGAATCTATGGCAGAGTGTATTCATCATATTATAAAGTTTGAGTTTGGAAATTTATACACGTCAGAACCGGTAAAAAATCATCTCATTCTAATTGGCCATAGTATGGGTGGCTATATAACATTAGCCTATGTTGAAAAATACCATGAACAAGTAAAAGCATTTGGTCTTTTTCATTCAACAACTTATGCAGATACTGAGGCCAAAAAGGAAGCAAGATTGAAAAGTATTCGTTTTATCCAACAAAATGGAGCTGCTAAATTCATTGAGCAATCAATTCCAAGCCTCTTTTCTGAACCGTTTAAGAAAAAAAATCCCCCGATAGTAGAGGAGTTAGTACAACGATACACCAACTTTTCTGCGGAGGCTCTCGTACAATACTATGACGCCATGATAAAAAGATCCGATAGAACAATTCTTTTAAAAGCATTTAAGAAACCGATCTTGTTTATAATAGGAGAACATGATACCGCTATTCCGCTGGAACACAGCTTGCAACAATGCCATCTTCCGGATGTAGCGTATATTCAGTTATTACAGAATTCGGGACACTATGGCATGCTGGAAGAGCCAAATAAAGCCACCGATTTCCTAAAAAAATTTTTAGCTGAAATTGAAACTGTAAAGTCAAAACATGCGTTATAGATAAGAACGAATGAAAAAAATCCTATCAATATTTTTCCTTATCGCTTTTATTGTTCCTTCCCTCAAAGCCAGGCATATAAAAGGTGGTGAGATATCCTACGTCTACCTGGGCGATGGTCCGGCGGCAAACACCTCCCTCTATCAGGTTACTTTAAAGTTATATATCGATTGCAATGCTAATAACCAGGGACAATTGGATAGTTCAATACCACTTACAATATTTGACAAATCAAATAATGCACAATTTGGATCACCCGTTAGTGCTCCAATGGTTGGGGAAGAATTTATTCAATTTGACCCAGCCTCCAATCCTTGTATCGGAAACCCTCCTACTGACGTTTGTTACCGGGTGAGAAAATTTTCAACAACGGTAACTCTTTCTAATAAACCCAATGGATACACGATAGCTTACCAGCGTTGTTGCCGAATTGAAAATATCATAAATCTTATTTCGCCCAGTGATGCTTCCGGTGCAACATATACCTGTGAAATACCAGGAACTGCAGTTTACCCCGATGCATATAAAAATAGCAGCCCGGTATTTGAAACCAATGATGCCGCAGCCATTTGTGCAAACAGCAATTTCACTTTCAGTTTTGCGGCAACTCAGCCAGATGCAGGAGATTCTATTTCTTACCAATTATGCAGCGGCTTTAAAGGTGCTAATCAAACAACCCCAAAGCCTGATATTGCAGCACCTCCTCCCTATAACGAGTTAAGCTATAAATCGCCGTTTAGTGGAACTTCTCCCTTGGGTGCATCCTCTTCCATTAATCCAAAAACAGGTTTAATAACAGGGATTGCGCCCGGTACTACCGGCCAGTATGTAATTAGTGCCTGTGCATTTGAATACCGTAATGGTGTTCTTATAAATATCCATAGAAAAGATATTCATGTAGCCGTATCAAACTGTATTCCGTTAAAAGCAGATTTGAAACCCGATTATGCTTACTGTGATGATTTCTTAGTAAGTTTTAAAAACGAAGCAATCAATCCGGCTGGCTCAAAATATATATGGCAGTTTGGAGATAACACCAAGGCAGATACAACTGCTGATCCTGAAGGAAGGGTTACTCACCAATATGCTGATACGGGAGTATACACCGTAAAAATTAAAGT
Source organism: Chitinophagaceae bacterium (assembly GCA_046153465.1). Lineage (GTDB taxonomy): Bacteria > Bacteroidota > Bacteroidia > Chitinophagales > Chitinophagaceae > Endoryza. Next base: position 32,411 of record JBJXDV010000063.1, on the reverse strand, counting down.
GATACTGGCCGGTCAATGTATAGATTCTGCCAGCACCAAAGCAAAAGTGTTCCCTGGTTTTTATCCTGGTTTTATCGTTCAGGGTACTTGTATTTTACTACCATTGCAATTTACTGATACTACCAGCTCACGTTATGGTGTTGCAGGAAAATGGAGTTGGAGTTTTGGAGATGAAACAACTCTGGCAGATACCTCGCATACAAAAACGCCTTCGTGGAAATATGCCACTATCGGTTTCAAAAATGTTCAGCTAATCGTTGAAAGTACCAAAGGTTGTGTTGACACAATTATTAAGGCCGTAGAAGTAAGAGACAAACCTCCGATTATCTTTCCTTTTAAAGACACTCTTATTTGCAGTATCGATACTCTTCAATTAAAGGCTATCGGAAATGGATTATTTTCGTGGGGGCCAAACTATAATATTCTGAATTCAAGTTCTCCCAATCCAATGGTGTTTCCGAAACAAACTACCTGGTATCGGGCAACACTAAACGAAAATGGTTGTATAAATACTGATTCTGTAAGAGTTCGGGTGGTAGACTTCGTTTCTTTATTTGCCGGAGCTGATACAACTATTTGTGCGACTGATACTATACAACTAAAACCGCAGAGTGACGGATTGCAGTATTTGTGGACGCCGGCAACTTTCTTAAATAATCCATCCATAAAAAACCCTTTTGCACGTCCTTCTGTAACCATAACGTATTCAGTAAAAGCGGTAATTGGCAAATGTAATAAAACCGATGATATTACTATTCGTACGGTTGCTTATCCAATATCTAATGCAGGCCCCGATACAACCATCTGCTACCAAGACACAGCAAAACTGCGTGGTTCAATTGTAGGTAGCCGATATACCTGGAGCCCTCTCGGCTCACTTAACAGCGGCAACACACTAACACCAATTGCCTTTCCTGCAAAAACAACGACCTACCTGCTGAGTGCTTTTGATACATTAGGTTGTCCTAAGCCCGGTATCTCATTGGTAAAAGTAACCGTTCGAGATAAAATACTAACTTTTGCAGGTAATGACACGGCCATTGTTGTAGGTCAACCATTACAGTTACGAGGCAGTGGGGCAGAATTTTTTAAATGGACCCCAGCTACTTTTTTAAATAACCCCGATATTAAAAATCCCATTGCTTTATTAACCGATAATTTCACCTATATACTAAAAGCGTTTACACCTGAAGGTTGCTTTTCTTTAGATACCATAAACATTAAAGTTTTTAAAACCAATCCCGATATTTTTGTTCCCAATGCGTTCTCCCCCAGTGGTAAAAACAGGGTATTGCGGCCAATTCCAGTTGGTATTTCTCGGATAGATTATTTCCGTGTGTTTAACCGTTGGGGGCAGTTGGTTTTTCAAAGCTCGGATAGTAGCAAAGGATGGGATGGTTCGCTGGGTGGTAAGCCACAAAACAGTGGGACCTTTGTTTGGATGGTAAAAGGAACTGACTTCACCGGAAAAACGATTATTCGAAGAGGCACTGCCATCCTTATCAGGTAGTCATCCAATTCTATTTTTTCCCATTTATTAATAGACAATTCCTTGCTGGTCAACCCTGGTTTTGAAAGAAAGTTCTATTATTCTTCTTGAAACTGCAATTTCATCACAACCCTTCTTTGTGATTGTTCGTATCTTACTATACTGCTCATGAAAAAATTGGTTCTTATATTTCTGTTGCTAACAAGTACCTGCTTGTATGTAGTTGCGCGGCATATAAAAGGAGGAGAAATTAGTTATCTCTATATCGGACCGGGAGCAGTAACTGGTACTGAAAAATATGAAATAACTCTACGACTTTTTCTTGAATGCAATGCTTCAGGACAGCAATTAGATCCTGAAGCCAATATTGGTATTTTTCGCAATATCAATGAAACTCCTACACCAGGTTCACCTTTTTTGTTTCCGCTCAGAAGTGATGAATTTATAAATCTTAGAGCGCCCAATCCTTGTATTTCCAGCCCCTCACCTGTTTGTTATCGATTAAGAATTTATAAACGAACTATTGATTTACCTATAGAAGCTGGGGGGTATTCAATTGTATTTCAACGATGCTGTCGTATCAATGGATTGATAAATCTTAGTCCAAACTCCAATGTTGGATCCTCTTATACCTGCAGGATGGGTGGGTCAGATGTTTTAGGATCAAGGCCAAATTCAAGTGCAGCGTTTGCTGTAAAAGATACGGTTCTTATTTGCCAGCGTCGACCATTCACGCTGGATTTTAGCGCAGAAGATCCAGATGGAGATTCATTATCCTACGAATTTTGTGATGCGTACACAGCTTTACAGGGTGGAGGTGGTGGAACCATTGATCCGGTTCCTCCAAGCCAAATCAACTTTGTAAATTATTTTGCTGGCTTTTCCGGTTCTTCTCCATTAGGCCCGGGCGTAACGATAAATGCAGTAACAGGAAAAATAGAAGGCATTGCGCCAGGAGGTGGTGATTATGTAATCAGTGTTTGTGTTCGTGAATGGCGAAATAATAGAATTATCAGCGAGCATCGAAAAGATTTTAATATTAAGATAGACCAGCAATGCGATTTAGCTGCCGCTTTTCTTCAACCAACCTATATTAACTGCCGTAATTTTTCATTTGCGTTCCAAAACGAATCGCCCCCTTCTTCTCTTATACATTCTTATTACTGGGATTTTGGGGTGCCTGTTTTAAGCAACGATACATCCAGCTTAACAAATCCTGTTTACACATATAGAGATACCGGTATTTATAAAGTCAGATTAGTTATTAACCGTGGAGAACAGTGTTCCGACTCAACTGAATCTAACGTCAAGATCTATCCGGGTTTCTTTCCGGGATATAAAATAACCGGATCCTGTGTACAGGTACCTTATCTATTTACAGATACCACGAAAGCAAATTATGGATATGTAAATAAATGGATATGGAATTTAGGTGATGAAACTTCTGCAGACGATACTTCTACCAAGAAAATTACAAATTGGCAATACAAAACTTCCGGATTAAAGGCTGTTGCATTAATTGTTTCCAGCAGCTTTGGGTGCATTGATACCGTTATTAAATTACTTGATGTTCGAGAAAAACCGATTGTGGACCTGGCTTTCAGAGATACATTAATATGCAGCATTGATACCTTGCAATTAAAAGTAAATGGCCCGGGTATTTACACCTGGTCTCCCCAATATAATATTATTAATCCCCGAAATGCGTCTCCGTATGTATTTCCAACCACTACCACTATTTATCATGTTGACATGAATGATAACGGCTGTACTAATACAGATTCCGTAAAAGTAAGGGTAGTAGATTTTGTGACTCTTAATGCAGGTACGGATACTACTATCTGTTCAACCGATACCGTCCAATTAAAACCTATAACAGATGGGCTGCAGTTTACCTGGAGCCCGGCATCCACACTTAATAATCCTTCCGTAAAAAATCCATTAGCATTTCCATCTGCAACTACTAATTACCGTTTAAATGCACGAATCGGAAAATGCAATACATCTGACTACGTTTTGATAAAAACAGTTCCATATCCTTATTCATTTGCAGGATTAGATACTGTAGTTTGTTTTGATGATACGGCTATATTGAAAGGCACCATAAGAGGTAGCCGTTTTACCTGGACACCCTCCTCCTCCCTTAGTAATCCAAGATCTCTAAGCACTTTTGCCTATCCGTTATCTACTACCACCTATACACTTTCAGTATACGATACGCTTGGTTGCCCAAAACCAGGCAATTCAAAAATAAGAATACTGGTACGGGCACCGATACTTGCCTTCGCAGGTAACGACACTTCCATAGTTATTGGGCAGCCGCTTCAATTGAAGGCTACCGGGTCAAGTTTATTTCAATGGAGCCCTGGCACTTACCTCTCCAATGCATTTGTTCAAAATCCAATTGCACTCTTATCCGATAATTACCGGTATACGTTGAAAGCATTTACTGAAGAAGGATGTTTTGCAATGGATACTATTAATATTAAAGTTTTTAAAACAGGCCCCGATATTTTTGTTCCGAATGCTTTCTCTCCCACTGGCAGAAACAGGGTGCTACGGCCCATACCTGTTGGAATTGCAACCCTTGACTACTTTCGTGTATACAATCGTTGGGGACAATTGGTTTTTCAAACTTCACAAACCGGGAAAGGATGGGACGGAATGATAGCTGGTAAACTTCAGAACAATGGTAGTTATGTATGGCAGGTAAAAGGAAAAGATTATACGGGGAAAATGATTTCACGGCAGGGAACCGCTTTGCTTATCCGATAACTTTCGCGGTGTTTCTTATTTCATTCTTGCATTTGCTGTAGATTGTGCTTTCAAAAATAAATATGTCATCAATTGTTTTTATTACCGGTGCTACTTCCGGATTTGGAAGGGCCATAGCAATTAAATATGCCTCGCAAGGATATGACCTTATCATTACGGGTCGCAGAAAAGAAAGACTCTTGTCGCTTCAAAAAGACATCTGCAGTAAGTACAATGTTGCAGTATTTCCTTTGAGTTTCGATATACAAAACAAGAAGGAAGTATTTGATAGTATCAATGCCTTGTCTGAAAAATGGAAAAAGATAAATATCCTTATTAATAACGCCGGGCTTGCCGCCGGCCGCGACTATTTTGAGGAAGCTTCCTTAGACGATTGGGATACTATGATTGATACCAATGTAAAAGGATTATTGTATGTTACGAAAGCAGTATTACCTTTTATGATTGAGCAGGGCAACGGCGGGCATATTGTAAACATTGGGTCTACTGCCGGTAAAGAAGTATATGAAAAAGGGAACACCTACTGCGCTACCAAATTTGCCGTAAATGCAATTTCACAGGCAATGCGAATAGATTTATTAAGACATAAAATTAAAGTAACTGCTATACATCCCGGTGCAGCAGAAACCGAATTTTCGATGGTTCGCTTTAAGGGAAATAAAGATGTGGCTGCAAAGGTTTATGAAGGCTACAGGCCTTTACAGGCGGAAGACATTGCAGACGTTATTTATTATTGCACGGGCTTACCTGCACATGTTTGTATAAATGATCTGGTTCTCACCTGTACTGCACAGGCAAACTCTATTTATCTTCATAAAGATTCATAAACCATTACTTATCAACACCTAAAATGATATGTTATTTGTTAGTGAAGGGTTTGCTTTTAAGGATCATTTGATTAATTTAGAGTAGCGATTGAATAGTCCGTAATATCCCCTAAAAACACCGTAGCATTATGATTAAGGTCCTGTGCAAAATCCTACTATACAGCTTACCTGTACTTTTCTCCAATTATATATTTGGTCAAAACGATCTAATAAAACAAAAGAGTTGTGACGGAAACCCCTATCAGCAAACTGTAGATAGTTTAAAGAAAGTATATGCTGGCCAGGGTTATACGATGTTACGGGAAGCCTCTATGACAATGGAAAGTGAATATGAAATGCCGATTATACTTCCAATGACACAAGGAACTTTATACCAGTTTATTTTTATTGGCGATCCAAGTTCGAGACTGTATGAAGTTAGGATGTACGATTGGAGTGAAAAGCAGGTTGTTTACAAAAAAAATCAGTGGGGCGATATCGATGGAAACATTATCAGTTATCCTTACTTATCAAAGTTCACGGAATACCACATGATAAAACCAGTTCAATTAAATAAGAACAAGAAAAAGGTTTGTGGTTATGTTATGCTTCTGAAAAAAACGCAGCCTTAAATAAACCTGCGACCAGGGGGTTGGTACGATTTGTAGTTTAACAATTTTAGTTGGGGTTATTCCCCGAAGAAATTCCAATTAACTCATTCATGGCATTTATAATTCAACAGGAAATAAATGCGATTCTTTTCAATCTTCCTAATTTCTTCCGAGAAAAGTTTAGAGCGGTATCTTCAGAGCATTCATTTAAATATTGATCCATTGTCTGATTCAAAGAAAATGAAAAGTCAATAAGCTTTGGTAAAAAGGATAACTATCTGCCCGGGCCCGAATCAAAACTACAAACAATAAACCCCACGCTATTGTGCAAGTGATATTCTGATCTGCACTCCTCCTCTGGTATTTGTAATTGGTGGGGCTGTTGAAATCTTGGGTTCAACTCTACGCTGCTCAAAATAAAGTTTAATATTAACGCGGTTGCTGATTACATAATCGATCGAAGGATTAATAAATACAACCTTTTGACCTGCTGTGGGCAGGGAAGTTGCCTGATCGAGTCGGCTATTGGCTGTAGCATCATCTCTCACGCTAAAGTCTAACCGGAACGCTGCATCATTATCCAATGGCTTACCCTTCCATTTAATAAAAGAGAAAACGCCTCGCTTGCGCCAGCCCGCTCCCACTGTAAATTCGGTTGAACGGTTTTCACTTAACTGAAAATCAATAAGGCTCAAACTAAGTGTCCTGGATTTTTTATATTCGAACCGGGCGGTTACCTGGTTAGTAAATTGCATATCTACATCAATAAATGGCGCAAATTGTTCGCTTATAGTAATATTAGGAACCAGGAAGAAAGGAACAAAATTTCCAGTGAGCGTATCTATAAAACCAGGGTATCCAACTCGCAAAGGATCCTGGAAAAGCAAGGAGGAATTATAGCTGTTCATACTTAACGTACTGTTATAAGCATGCGACAATGTAAAGCTGGTAAATATCTTTTCCAATCCCTTTATTCGAGTCAAACCATTGTAGGTTACCCTCCAATTGGGCCTTGGTAAATATCCCTTGAAGGGGTTACTTCGGGTTTGCGGATTAGATTGTTCAACAAGTGCAACATTGTTTGGATCCTTACCGGTATAAGCAGCAATGAATGCAGGTAATACTACATCTTGCGCATACTTACCATATCCTTTATAATAGCCATCAGCACCCTGCGCACCCGAATAAATACTTTTTGTTCCTAATCTTTTCGAAATAATCAATCGGTTCGATTCAAATATTTTAAAGGTCTGAGAAACCTCATTACTCGGAATTTTTTCAAACAATGTTTTGTACGATATATAACTAATACTGAAACTGCCACCCGCATAAGGACTTAATCGATTGAAGTCTCCGCTGAATCCCAACGTATCCTTATATAATTCAGAATAGGTTTTACCAAATGTTTTATCAAGATTAATATCAATCGTAAGGTCACGAATTGGAATCACCTGCGCATTGATACCAAGTTTTTGATTAAAATCCTGCTTATTAAGGAAGTTAAAATTAGGATCAGCGGTCAATAATCCTCTTTTAGCTAGTCGGTTTATAAAAGTAGTATCCGGCTGTTGCCCAAATACAAATCCCAGCCCTGGTGCGCTCGATTTAAAATTCATTCCTAGTTGGCGCGTACTATCAGTGTATCCGTAAACGGTAGTAGCTGCATTTTCAGAGTAATTAATACTGATTCTTTTCATACCCGTAAAAATGCGGCCAATAAATTTTACGGCAGGACTTAGTACAAGGGGTTGCGTTTTATCTTTTTTCAATTTTTTCTTCTTACTGGAAGTTGTATCTTTTTTATTGTCGATAGGCTGCTGGGGTGGTGGTGGCGCTTCGTCTTCAAGTGCCCGCAGAAATCTCGATTTACTGTACAATTTTGTGAAATCCATTTCACCTGTCAGGTTTTTTTGCTGGGTATTTGCCAATGTATTTCCCAAATTGCGTGCAATAAGCGACGCTCCCAGCCAGTTGAAAGTAGCACTATAACTTGCACGTACAGTTGTCCAGTCTAATAAAGGTATTTTACTGGTGGGAAGAGTGTACGACGCAGTAGCATTTTGCTGAAATGAAATCGTTCTTCCGCCTTTCCATAAATTATCCCATAGATTTTTACGATCCTTTTTGTCTAATCGTCCCGAGTCCTCATCAATCCATGATTTATTGGTTGAAGTATAATCTATATTAATAGATTTAGTAAGATCCCAGCGAAGGTTGTATACTCTATCGAAGGTAAAAAATTTATCAAAGGTTTCTGGTAATCCGCCTTTGGTTCCACCAACATTCCTTGGTCGGAAAGAACCAAACTGCCGTTGTACATCGGCTCTAAAACCTAGTAGTGAAGGAACAGGGTTGATATTAAAATCTTTTACCAATGCAAACCAGGGTGATTTAGATTTAAAGATTCTTTTCATCGGCTCCCAATATTTGGGTGTTGCTGTATAATTATAACCCAATCCTGCACGGTGCCGGGTTAAATCGTTACTTTCAATAAGCGGATTGTGTTGCTCTTCTTTATAATAAGAATAACTAACATCTATATTCTCAACACTCCATAGTTGTTGTTTTTTTCCACTGGTATTATTCTTCTTAACATTTGTAAAGTTCAGGGTCTTAATTGTTTTTACATCAACAGCATCATTTTTTATTGAATCCCTTTTACCGGAGGCTGTACCACTTATTTTATCTTTTAGCCGAATGTCAAGATCGTAAGGGTCGTATTCTGGAGTAGAAGTGGCTCGTTGAATACTTGCATATACCGGTATCGACAAACCGGATTTTTTGGGTAGTAATTTTCCTAACTCGAGGCTTGTAGCAATATCAAACTGTGAATAATTATCTCTGGCCCGTTCGTTTACACGTTGTTCCAATGTTCCAAATCCCGTACTATGAGCACTACCGGAAACATATAGGGTACCCAGGTCAGCCAATTTAAAATCTACCCTTCCCAATGCTGCCCAACCTGCCTTTTCATCAAGGCCACTTAACCGCAATTCATTAACCCAAATTTCTGTGCAGGCAAGTTCTTTTTTTCGATTCTCTACTCCCAAAAAGAATACGCGTATTTCTCCAAGATTTGGATTCCCCAAAATGGCGAATTCTCTTCCGGCCGCATCCTGTTGCTTAAAATATTGAAAAACATTTCCGGAGTTATTACGGACAACTTTTAATTTAGTTAACTGTTCCAGCGAAAAATCTATTTCATTGGTAGTTGGCCAAATGGTTGCGGGGTCAGTTGTTCCCCAGGGAGTCATTTTTAGTGGAATTCTTATCTCATAAAAATTATTGATCAGGTCGTTTCCCAAACGCATTACAGCATAAAGCTCATTATCTTTTATATCGGTGCTTGATTTTATAGATTCTGCATGCCAATACATTTGAAGACGGCTGAATTGACGCAAATCGAGGTTCAACGTTTTAAATACGCCGCGTGATTCACCTTCTTCCAAATTACAAATCTGCATACTCAGCGATTGTTCGTTCAACAACACATTTACATTGTTATTACTTAACTGCTGCTGACGAACGACCCCCGGAGGTGTTTTGTACAGTACTGGTTTACGGCTACTGTTTTCTTCAATGTTTACAGCCAGTTGATTAAAAGAAGTGGTGGTATTGGCCGGTATAATTTTGTACTGTCCAGTTGTATCCAAGTCATAATTAAATCGTCTCCAGGTATTCCTTACCATTTCTAATTTAGCAAATCGCATAATCACAGAATCTTCAAATCCATTCAGAAACATGCGCATGAACCGAATAGATTTAAAATCAGGAATGCTTCCAATCTTCTTTTCATATTGTGCAATAGGTACCCGCATTAAATACCATCTTTCCAATGCACCCCCACTTGGTGTAAATTCCCTTTTATCAGTTATAAAATTATTTCCTACCTGCATCAACGGGTCTGTTGATGTACGTAATTCAATCCTGTATTGAAAATATTCTTCCAGCTCATTTAACGTATTATCCCTGTTAAATTCTTCCTGATCAGGTGAAAGCGTAAATGCATTAACAAACTGTTCACCGGCACTAGCCACCGGAGAATTTCCCTGGGGATTGTTTACATTTTTATAACGGCCAAGAATTTTTACCTGTGCCTGGTCGTATGATCCATCCCGGTAGTTTTTGTAATCATCTTTGGATGGGTCAGCAATTGCCTGTTGATAAATAAGTGAATTAGCACCGAAATTTGCTAGCAGATCGTCGAGATATTTTTTGAATTTTCTTCTCTCTCCTTCATTCACTAATCCATCAAAACCTGCATCCTGCAATTCTCTATCAGCCGGATCGTTACTAAATGCCTGTGTAACCTGGATGGGATTGGCCGGAACCTTTCCCCATTTACCCGACGAATCCTCAGTTGTTTTTGTGTTTACACCACTAATACCATTTTCAAAAAAACGTTTGCCATCACGCAGTACATCTTCAGATATATTACCAAGATTAAAATATAATTGCCCACCAGTACTTGCGGCGTTTTTCAAAAAAGGATCCTGCACCCAAAATTCAATAAATTCTACGTTGCCGGTCTCAAAATCTACCTGGTCAATGCCACGCATAATACCTCCCCAGCGCGTTTTTGGATTCAGCAACTTTCCGTTGGACGTTACGCTGGTGGTTCGCGTATCAAAATTATAAGGTCCGATATCTGTTGGATAATAGGCTAAATCAAAAGTTACCAACTGCGCTTGACCAAAATCGGGAGTTCGGTTAGGATATATCTGCGTAACGTTAACCGGGCGAATACGTGGATCCAAAAAATCTTCATATCCTTTAACAGGGTTATTGGCATTGCGTCGATCCTGAAGTACAGGTTCAATATTGTACCATGAAATTTTGGCACGGTTAAAACCATAGTCGAGTGAATCGCGCAAATCAGCTTCGGGAAACAAACCGTTTCCCTGTGGCGTAGTTGCCAGGCCCCATCCTACTAACGGGAACCTGAGATCGATGGAGTTTCGGCTTCCTTCAAAATCGTCTATAAATATTAATCCATTACTTCCCTTTCCAATTTGTGAAGGGTGGCCGGGTTTCAGCAGGGCCGCTTCTCCGTAAGCAGTAATCGTGCTTATTTCGTTGGTACTATAAAATGGAAGTTTATCAAGAATACGTGTTAATTTCTGTGATTCTGTACGGTAACTAAAATCCAGTCCGTACATGGTATTCTTTATTGGATCTTCATTGTAATTGGTTTTGGTGAAAAAAGGTCGTTCGCCAAGCTTAACAATTGATCCTCCAATACTCAATGTTTTCTTTGCGGTTGTAATGGCATTGTAATCGAACCGAAGACCCATAAAGTTGCGCGACTGAATTCCAAAGCCTGCATTATTTTCAAACTGAACGCTGATGGGTACCCCAGAAGCAGCAATTGCCTGATTCAATATCCGAACCGTTCCCAAATTATAATCAATAGTATAATCTACATTCTCCACCAATACCTGACCTCCGGATAAAATTGAAACAGATCCGGGTGGCACATTAAAAGCACCGAGCGAAATTTCAGAAGTAGATTGTCCTTTCGCATATCCACTTATGATATATCGATCAAGGTTAGCAAAAGTTTTTGCTATTTCTTTTATCGTATCATAAAGGGGATAGTAAATATATTTATCGCGGATAGCCTGAGTACTATTTTTAAAAGCTACCGAATCAAGATCACGCCCAAAAGGTTCGAGATAAGGAAAAATGATTCTTGCCTGTTGCGAAACCACTGTAAATCCTTCCAGGTAATCGAATACTCCATCCGGTAAGGGGTCACTTCGGGTATTTAATCGATCCAGGTTTAATAAGGTTATCAGGGGTGTTCCTGTTTTATCTCCTTCGGGTAAATATCTTTTTTGACCAAGGCTGGGTTGTTCGTACAATACATTCAATTTAAAATCTCCGGGTTGTATAGTCGATAATATTCCGCCATCTTTTGTTTTAAGAGAATAGATGTTTTTCATCATCAGATCCCAGATAGGAAGATTGGTTCTTTGTGATGTAGCTTTTAATAATTTAAGAAACAGCACTTTTTGCTGGCCAGTAATATTTGCAGCAGCAGTTGTATCTGGTGCCACATCCTGTGAAAACTCGCCTACCTGAAATACTCTTCCATTAAAAGTATATTGAAAGGCCACGCCCAAAACTTCATCGGGTTGCATGGGTTGATTTAATGAAATATATCCAATTTGCTGGTTGAACTGGTAATCTACACCCATCAATAATTTCCTTGCAAAGGTTTTTTCAAAATCCTGCACAGGTTTCAATCCCAAAGAAGATAATTTATTTGTTATCTGAGAAGAGATGCGACTATTGGGATCATTAATGATATTTCGGTATAAATTATTTGCATCATTAAAGGGCAACGGTTGACCCGATATTGAAATCACAGATGGGTTAAACGGTTTATTCTCGCCCAGGTCCATCAGGCCAACAATATCTCTTGTTTCTGTAGTCGCTCCATTGCGGTTAGTAACCCATACCTCTATGCGTAAAATTTGTACCTGAGAATTTACTTTTGGTAAATCCTTCATCGCTTTATTAAAGTTACCCCGGAAATATTGGGATAATAAAAAGTGCCGGTTCTCTTCGTAATCGTTAGCCCTAAATTCAAAGTAGGTATTGGTAGATCCGCCCTGCAATCCCAGTGTTTGTCGTTGCGATTGTTGATTGGCAATAGCCGCGGTAACAAACAATTTTCCGAACTGTAATTGGGTTTTAACTCCAAACAATTGCTGTGCGCCGGGAATAAGTGTTCCCTTAGAAGCAAAAGAGATATTACCTGCTTCCAATCTTTTTAATATTTCATCTTTTGTGCCTGCATAATCCAATTTCAATTGATTTTCGAAATTGAAATTGGCAAGGGTATTGTAATTAATGGGCAATTTTAATTTATCGCCGATATTACCAATTACACTTAGGTTAGCATTCATATCAAAATCAAAACCACCATTTTTCCGGGCTTTTTCAGGTAATGCAGGATTCTTTATATTCTGACCCTGGTAACCAGCAATTATGGTAACATCTCCCTGTGGCCGAATTTCAACTTTTGGAATACCATCGGGTCCGGCACCAAATATGCGGTTGAATAAATTATTATAGATATTCATTTTTGGCCGCACCATTTTTCGGTTAAGGCTATTGAGGATATTCGAGCGCTTTTTAAAATATTCCATTTCCTGTTTACGTGCCTGGATAGCCATAAACTCTTCGAAAGTGAGATAGGTGGGTTTTCTGTAATACTTGGTTCCTATCTTTTCAATGATAAAATATTGCCTGGTAGTTGGATCATATATGATTGAATCGCGGATATTCACTGGATTTTTTAGATCGAATGAAGATCGTCCGGGATTTGTAAACTGGTCACCATAACGGTCATGAATGGGAAACTTAAGCGTATCCATTGATGGAATGGTATCGCGCAGGGGATGATAAGAAGCCTTTGCAGAGATAAAAGCAACAACAAAAACAACGGTAGTTACCATTGATCTGCAAACCAAAAGGCTAGTTTTGAAAAACACTCTTTTCCCCAGAATTAGTTAGGTAGAAATCAGTTCCAATAGGCTTAGATTGTTTTTAAAGCTTTTTTAATGATGTCCTCTACCTTGCTCAGTGATGGCTCTGCTTTCAACACCCGTTGAACAGCTTGTTCGCCTGTTGGTCTGGCTATGCCGAGGGCTATCAGGGCATTTAACGCATCTTGCTCCAACGTATTGTTTATCAATAGCGAAATATTTGAATTGTAAGAAGTTTTAGTCATTTTATCTTTTAGCTCAAGAATGATTCTTTCTGCTGATTTTCTTCCTATTCCTTTGATGCTTTCCAGCAACGTTGTATTTCCCTGTACAATTGCTCTTACAATTTCTTCAGGTTTAATAGAGGACAGCATCATTCGGGCCGTTGCTGCACCCACTCCCGACACGCTTATCAACTGAATAAATAATTCCTTTTCCTGTACGTCGAAAAAGCCAAAAAGCGTTTGGCTATCTTCTTTAATTTGTAAATAGGTATGTAATTGACCCTTATCGAGTGCCTGAATATTGGAATAAGTATTTAGACTTATATGTAATTCATATCCCACGCCATTTACATCTACCAAAATCATTGCTGGCGACTTATGAATAAAATTTCCTCGTACAAAACCAATCATAGAGCGCGAAAATAGTGAAAACTACATTAGGGAACGGGAATTGAGAATCGAAAATCGGGATTTAATAACCTGAAAATTTCAATTGGCGAAAAAAGACGAGCAATCCCTATCGATTCGCAAACAAGGAAGCTTACCATCGCTCAACTATTTAAATCTTTAAATCAGAAACTATAGTGTTAATACAAACCGCCATTCAAAGTATTACCTCTTATTTCTTCAACTAAATAAATCCTGTACTTTTACAAGCCGTTAAAAAAGAATCAACAGATGAATTTTAAAAATACTGCTGCTATTACAGCCGTTGGTGGTTATGTTCCAACAGATAAATTAACCAATGCCGATCTTGAAAAGATGGTGGATACGAATGATGAGTGGATAAGATCCCGCACCGGGATTGAAGAACGAAGAATTTTAAAAACGCCCGGTCTGGCAACCTCCGATATGATAGTTCCTGCTGTTCAGGAACTATTATTAAAAAGAGGAATAGATGCCACAGAGATTGATTGCTTGATCGTAGCAACGGTAACTCCTGATATGATGTTCCCATCTACGGCTAATGTTGCCTGTCATAAACTGGGTGCGAAAAACGCATGGGGCTTTGATTTGCTGGCAGCCTGCTCTGGGTTTTTATTTGCATTAACTACCGGAGCTGCCTTAATTGAAAGTGGTCGTTATAAAAAAGTAGTTGTGGTAGGTGCAGATAAAATGAGCTCTATCATTGACTACAGCGACCGAAACACTTGTGTTTTATTCGGAGATGGAGCAGGAGCGGTATTGTTAGAACCAAATCACGATGGGTTTGGAGTGTTGGATAGTATCTTAAAAACAGATGGAAGCGGTGGGCAATTTTTGAATATGAAAGCAGGTGGATCGTTAAAACCTGCCTCTATCGAAACAGTTACGAACAAAGAACACTTCGCTTTTCAGGAAGGTCAATCTGTATTCAAATTTGCTGTAAAAGGAATGGCAGATGTTTCGGCAGAACTACTCGAACGGAATAATCTTACTGGTGATGATATTGCGTGGCTTGTTCCCCACCAGGCTAATAAAAGAATTATTGATGCTACAGCTAGTCGTATGAAATTGAATCCGGAAAAAGTAATGTTGAATATACAGCGTTACGGTAATACCACAGCCGCTACCATTCCGCTTTGTTTATGGGAATGGCGAAAGCAATTAAATAAAGGAGATAAGATTGTATTGGCTGCATTTGGAGGAGGATTTACCTGGGGCGCAACATTAGTAAAATGGGCATATTAATAATTCAGTATCTCAGTAAATGAATAATAAGAAACAGTAGAGCATGCTACATTTTAATCCTCCTGCAGCGCAATGAAAGTTGTATTTATTATTCGCCTGGCCAATTTATTGTTGGATATCCTTTCTTGAAAATGGAATCTATTTTCTCTACTCCCCAGAAAGTGGTATTGTTTGATTGATTTGCAAGAGTCAGCTTAGAAGTAAATATTCCTATCCAACAAAAATCAAAGCACTCCTATTGTATCTCTTCTAAAATAACTAAACAGTTTTTTATGAAAATCAGTAAACATATCCTTTTCGGCAACGATGGAAAGCGGGTTAATTATATAGATACACCCAATAAAAGCGGTTTATTCGCAACTGGTTTTCCAAAATATTTGGTGATGCATTATACAGCCGCTACAACGGCTCAATCAGCAATAAGTTGGTTTGCCAATAAAAAAGCAAAAGCCTCTGCTCATTTACTAATTGCAAGAGATGGAAGTATTACCCAATTTGCACCCTTTAATAGTATAACCTGGCATGCAGGGGAAAGCCAATGGAGTGGATTAGTAGGTTTGAATAAATATTCTATTGGTATTGAATTAGTGAATGCGGGACGATTACAAAAAACACAAACCAACTGGATATGCTCGGTTGATAAAAAGATTATTCCTGCCAATGAAGTAATGATAGCAAAGCATAAAAATGAAAACGCGGAATCAGCCTGGCAAACTTATACAGATATTCAATTACAAGTTTCTATTGAAGTGGCGTCTCTATTATTAAAAACATATGCGCTTACTGATATAGTTGGTCATGAAGATATTGCTCCATTTCGTAAAAGCGATCCGGGCCCGGCATTTCCAATGGGTAGCTTTCGTTCGAAAGCAATGGGCCGCAAGGAAACAACCCTCAATATTTTCACCACAAGTACCCAGGTAAATATCCGGGCTGGGGCAGGAACTCAATTTTCACAGGTAAGTGATCCCCTCCCAACAGGTACCAAAGTATCGTTATTGAAAAGAGATGGCAACTGGAGTTTTGTTGAAGTATTGCAAAAAATTAATGGAGTGAATGATGTGGAAGGTTGGGTAGCCAGTAAATTTTTAATTCAATGATTATAGTGAAATTGGAACCCGTGAAAATAAAGTTTGAGAAAAAGTAAGACTAATAAGTTTAAAAAGGTTGTCGTGAAATTAGATCCCGAATTTTTATTTTTAAATGATTGACTACACTTCATAATTCTAATACTTCGATACTTTTTTTACGTTCATTTCTTGGCTCTGGTCCAAATAACAAAATCCGTTTGAGGAATTTTTTGAACCCCGCATTGCCGCAACATATTCACCAATTGGCCGCGATGATAGGTGCCATGGTTAAACACATGGAGAATCATTTGATATATTGGCATTTTAAGAGGTTCTCTTTTAGTACTCAAATACATAAACACATGTTCAAGCGCCGCCGGCGATGCATTGATCAGCCAGCTTTCCCAGAGTTTATTTTGATGAACTAATGCAGTTACCAACTCTCGGGTATTTCCTTTAAAATTGGCGCTCGGCGCAATGATGGCTTCCTGCAGTTTCATTCGTTGCCACCAAATACTTTCCGCATCCCACATATGTAATAAAGTTGCCTGCAAACTTATAAAACTACTGGGCAATTCTTTAATAATCGTTTCTTCCGGAAGTCCCTGGATACACTCAATTAATTTTTGATTAGCCCATATATTATAAGAAGCAAGTTGCAGTAAAATTTCTTTCATTCCATTCAACTTTTGAAATTATAGAGGCTAAAATAAAACTGAAATCGGTTATTTTTGAATAATCAACCTTTCTATTAGTTTCCTAATAAATATCGGAACAAAAATTTTACAATGGATAAAAGTTTTCCACTTAGCGGTTTTAGTTCAGTTGCGATTCATGCAGGGCACGAACAAGATCCGATGTACGCTCATTTGGTACCTCTTTATGCCTCTTCTACATTTGTGTTTGATGATGCAGAACAGGGAATGCGTCGTTTTAGTGGCCAGGAAAAAGGATATATCTATAGCCGTTGGGGTAATCCAACTTCCTCGGAAGCCGAAGAAAAGATAGCAGCTATGGAATCTTTCGGATCGAAGATGCAGGTAAAAGGAATTTTACATGCATCTGGAATGGCAGCCATTAGTTCGTTATTGCTGGCTACACTTAAAACAGGCGACAAAGTTTTGTCGCATTATTCTTTATATGGAGGCACCCAGGAATGGATAGACCGTTTACTGCCTCCTTTAGGAATGGAAGGCGTCATTGCCGACTTGCGTAATTTATCCATTGCAGAAGATGTATTGAAAAAAGATCCGGGAATTAAAATGATTTATATTGAAACGCCGGCGAACCCTACCATACAATGTGTGGATATTGAAGAACTGGCGATGCTTGCAAAAAAATATAATAAAATTATTGCCTGCGATAACACCTTTGCGACGCCCTATCTCCAACAACCCTTTAAACATGGAGTAGATTTTGTTGTTCACTCAACCACCAAATTTTTAAACGGGCATGGTACCTCTATTGGTGGAATTTTACTGGGAAAGGATATTGAATTTATGAATGGGCACGCAACCAAAATTCATCGGCTCCTTGGTGGAAACGGAAATCCATTTGATTCTTTTTTATTGATTAACGGAATGAAAACACTTGAGTTGAGAATGGAAAGACATTGTCATAACGCAATGGAAATAGCTGGTTTTCTTGAAGATCATCCTGCGGTTGCTAAAGTAAATTATAATGGGCTGGCTTCTCATCCGGACCATTATATAGCTATGAAACAAATGCGCCACCCGGGTGCTATGATGAGTATTGAATTAAAAGACGGATTACAGGGAGGTATCACTATGATGAACAAACTAAAACTTTGTACACGTACTGTTTCTCTTGGCACCTGCGATACGTTGCTTTGCCATCCTGCGTCGATGACACATTATGGAGTACCGAAGGAACAACGCGAACAATACGGAATTACTGATGGATTAATAAGAATGAGTATAGGGATGGAAAATGTACAGGATATATTAAATGATTTGCAACAAGCGCTTGGTTAAGCTTATTGATATACTTTCATGAAATGTAAAAAATGAAAAGATAAGTTCGATGTTCTTAAAAATGCTTTCAACATCAAACAAAATTAATATTATAACTATTAAATTATATAAACAACTGTTATGAGTAGGAATATTTTTGCAACTGTTTTTCTTCTTTTTATTGTTTTCATTGGAAATGCCCAAACATCAGTCGACCCAAGGTTAAAGGGGTTGGATACTTTTGTAAACAAAATATTAAAGGATTGGCATTCTGCAGGGGTAAGCATTGCAGTGGTAGAAAAAAATAAAATAATTTTTACTGGCGGATTCGGTTACCGCGACTACGAAAAAAAATTGCCGGTAACCCCTACTACTTTATTTGCGATTGGATCCTGTACTAAGGCATTTACGGGATCTTTAATAGGTATGCTGGAAAAAGATGGCAAGGTTGATTTCGATAAGCCCGTGCGGAATTATCTTCCTGAATTAAAGTTTTATAATGAATATCTAAACAATCATGTTACGTTGAGAGATATGATGTGCCATCGTACAGGTTTGCCCCGGCACGATTACTCCTGGTATGGTTCAACTGCCAGTCGCAGCGAATTGCTCGCCCGTGTTGAGTTTCAGGAACCAAGTGCTGAACTCCGGGAAAAATGGCAATACAATAATTTTATGTTTATGGCCCAGGGAATGGTTGTAGAAAAAATAATGAATAAAAGTTGGGAAGACGTTGTAACGGAGAAAATACTTAAGCCATTAGGTATGGTTAATACAACTACTTCAATTGCGGCACTCGAAAAATCAACCGACCGTTCACTTGCCTATTCACTAAAACAAGATTCGATTATTACAGTTATTCCTTACCGTAATATAGATGCCATTGGGCCGGCAGGATCTATTAACAGTTGCTCAAAAGATATGGCAAATTGGTTAATTACATGGGTTAACGGGGGCAAATTCAATGGTACTGAAGTAATACCTGCAGGGTATTCGGCCCAGGCAACCTCGTCGCAAATGTCGATGGGTGGCGGAACTCCTTCCAAAGAAAATCCGGATGTTTTTCTGAGCAACTACGGTTTTGGATGGATGATATCATCGTACCGTGGCCATATGCGCATTGAACATGGTGGTGGAATTGATGGCTTTATTACTTCTACGGGATTTTTTCCATCTGACAGCATCGGTATTTTTGTAGTCTCAAGCCAGGGATCGGTAACTACCAGCATTCGAAATTTTATTGCCGACAGAATGCTGAAACTTCCCTATCGTAACTGGAGCCAACAATTATTAACTGCTGCCAAAAAAGGAGCAGCGGATGCTAAGTTATTACCAAATGCGGATAGTATAACCCGTAAGCCTGGTACAAAACCTTCTCATAGTTTGGGAGATTATACCGGTAGTTTTGAAAACAAAGGTTATGGACAGGTCAAAATTTTTCAGGAAAGAGATACGATTTGGATGGATTATAATGAAGGTGGCAAAAGAACAAGTTCCTATCTTCAGCATCATCATTATGATGTATTTCGGATAAGGTCAACTGAAGAATCGGGCGAAAACAAAGACGCACCGAAAGTTAGGTTCAATTCCAACACCAGTGGTGATATAGTTTCACTGGAAGCGCAGTTAGAACCCTCGGTAAAAGATATTATTTTTGAAAAAATGGCACCAACACTTGTTCTTGGAAAAAAAGATCTGGAAAAATATACTGGCGATTACTCACTAAGCAGCTTAACCGTAAAAGTATATATTCGGGGAGAAAATACGTTAATGGTGCTGGTACCCGGGCAACCAGATTATGAATTGGTTCCAACAAAAAAAGACGAGTTTAATTTAAAAACATTGAAAGGATATAGTGTGCGGTTTGATACCAACGACAAAAATGAAACAACCGCATTAAGTTTTGTTCAACCGAATGGAATATTTACTGCAAAAAAGAAATAATAACTAACTGTGGAACGGGAAGCGATTTAAAGAGGTGAGGAATAAAAAGACAGCGACAATATAAGATGAGCCAGAAACTAATGCTTGCCCAAAAGAATAGGTTATGATCCATAAATTTGAGTTGAACACACTCTTTAGATTTTTTCTGATTTCCACAAACTATATTCATATATACTAAGCAATATGAATTCAAGTTCTAAAAGAGTAGTAAGCTTTGGTGAATTAATGCTTCGTCTTGATTGCCCAACAGGTCAACGATTTCAGGAAGCAGGATCGCTCCGGTCTTTTTTTGGTGGATCAGAGGCGAATGTCAGCGTATTACTTGCTCAACTAGGCATACCCGTTTGTTTCATTTCTGTGCTTCCCGAAAATGCTATCGCTCAAAATGCTATTAATCGATTAAGAAGTGTTGGCGTTGATACAGAATTCATACAACGTAGTGGAGATCGGATGGGAATTTACTATACAGAAAATGGCAACAGCATCCGGCCTTCAAAGGTGATTTACGACCGCCAATATTCCTCTTTCGCTGCGCTTACTCCCGGTACTATTGACTGGAATAAGGTATTCGACGGGGCAATTCTGTTTCATTGGTCGGGCATTTCTGCAGCGCTTACACAAAATGCGCTGGAGGTTTGCAAAGAAGCTATACAAATTGCAAAACAAAAAGGCCTGATGATTTCTGCGGATATGAATTATCGTCATACACTTTGGAACTATGGAAAACATCCTTCAGAAGTTATGCCCGAACTTCTTTCACAATGTGATATTGTAATTGGTGACATTGATACTGTTGAAACTTATTTCGGCATTAAAACACCCAATGATATTTCTATCGAGCTCAAATTTCGAACTTGTACAGACTCGCTGGTAAAAGTATTGCCATCTTGCCAGGTATTGGCGATGAGTTTTCGCGGAACCAATGAAGCACATCAACCCACTTATCAGGGTGCTATAAGAATGAAAGAAGAAATTGTGTACACTCCTATGTACAACCTTCCACAAACTATCGACCGCATTGGAAGTGGTGATGCTTTTATGGGTGGTTTATTAACAGGATTTCTAAAAAAGCAAACAGCCCATCAAATAATACTAATGGCTATTGCGTGTGGAGCAATAAAACACAGTATGGAGGGCGACTTCCTGTACACCACGGAGGAGGAGATCAATTCTTTCATAATGAATGGCCCAGTAAATAAAGTAATACGATAGCAATGAAAAAACTTAGTAAAGAAGAAATAGTACAAATGGCAACGGCGCAAGGACTATTATCTCCATTCAATCATTCCGATGAAAAAACAGCCCATCAAATATTAGATGCAATTTATGAGGGTGGCTTACGGATTATTGAATATACCAACCGTTCGCAAAATGCATTAGATGTTTTTACTTCCCTTGTAAAATATTCAGCAAAAAAATTACCTGACCTGATTTTAGGGATCGGCACCATAATGAATGAAAAGCAAGCAAGACAATTTCATAAAGCGGGCGCACAATTTATAGTTGCACCTACATTAAACCTTGAGGTTGGGGCTTATTGTTATAAACATAAATTGTGCTGGTGCCCCGGCGCCGGTACTGCAACTGAAATTGTACAAGCCCATGAATGGGGCGCTTCCCTGGTAAAAATTTTTCCGGCGGAAATACTCGGTCCGGCATTTGTAAAAGCGTTGAAGGGACCCTGTCCCTGGACCAAAGTAATGCCATCTGGTGGCGTTACAATGGATGAAAATAATTTGAAGGAATGGTTTAAGAGCGGCGTAGAATGTGTAGCAATAGGTTCTCAATTATTCAGCAAAGAAATTATGCAGGAAGGAAATATGAACTTATTGAAAGAAAGAGTTACCTGGATATTAGCAACGATAAGAAAAGTGAGAAGCGAGTTGGCTGCAGCAAATAATTCAGTATAAAAAAATTCGATACGAGAATTATCATTTACAGTTAAAGTAGTCAGTTAACCCCTTTCGATTATTCGCCATTGAGAAATTACGCGTAACTTCTTTCTAAAAAGATAAAATAATACGATGAGCAATTGGTATGAAATAGATGAAATAAAAAACTTAGATACTCCTGCCCTGGTAATCTATCCCAATCGGGTAAAACACAATATTCAAGCAGCTATTAACATGGTTGGTGATATCAAGCGCTTAAGGCCACATATTAAAACAAATAAGTCGGCCCGCGCCATTCAATTGATGCAGGATGCTGGTATTACCCAATTTAAATGTGCCACGATTGCGGAGGCAGAATTACTCGGAATATGTAAAGCACAGGATGCGCTGTTGGCTTATCAACCACAAGGACCTAAACTGGAGCGCTTTATTAATGTAATAAAAAAATATCCAGACACCTTATATAGTTGCCTTACCGATAATATCCATATTGCCTGTGAACAGGCAAAAGCATTTTACGAAGCAGGTTTAATAGTTCCGGTATACGTTGATTTAAATATTGGCATGAACAGAACCGGCATCGTTCCCGGGCCAGCCGCTGTTGAATTATATCAATTTATCGCTAACGCTCAGGGAATAACCGCCGCTGGCTTACATGCCTATGATGGACATTTAAGAACCATTGATATTAACGAACGTACCAAAGAGTGCAATGAGGGATTTAAAAGCGTTGAAGATTTTATTGTTCTACTAAAAGAAAAAGGATTATCTGTTCCCAATATAATAGCAGGGGGTTCTCCCTCTTTTCCCATTCACGCAAAAAGAGAAAACGTTCAATGTAGCCCGGGTACATTTATCTACTGGGATAAGGGTTATAGTGATCTTTGTCCCGAACAGGCTTTTTTACCTGCTGCGGTATTGGTAACCCGAATTATTTCGTTGCCCTTTTCAAATAAATTAACAACAGATCTTGGGCATAAATCTGTAGCACCAGAAAATGAAATTAATAAACGAATATTCTTATTGAATAGAGAAGATCTAAAACCTGTTGGTCAAAGTGAAGAGCACCTCGTGTTAGAAGCCCCGGAAAACCATTCTTATAAAATTGGTGACGTGTTCTATGGCTTGCCTTTTCATATTTGCCCAACAGTAGCACTGTATGAAAGAGTGCAAACAATAGAAAAAGGAAAAATTTCAGGTGAATGGATGAATAGTGCGCGAGACAGGAAGATTGGATTTTAATTCGATTAAATTGTATTGTTGCAGTTTATCGGCCATCTCTATTCGAATATGCTCTTTTCCACTAATCCTCAAAGAAGAGTTTCACGCTGACTGAAAAAAATATTAAAAGTAATGGCTACTAAAACGGAGAGGGGCTTGTAGCCGTCCAACCCCCATCAATAATTAACGTTTGACCTGTTATTTGCCTTGCCTTATTACTTACTAAAAACAAGGCCGCATCAGCAATATCTCTAGTTGTACAAGGCCTACCCGTAGGCGTTATATCAGACCAGGTTTTATCGTAGGATTCATCTTCCCTTGTTCTTTCGGTAAGCGTTGCACCGGGTGCAATTGTATTTACATTTATATTGTATTGAGCCAATTCAATAACAAGGTTTTTAGCAAGCATTTCAATTCCTGCTTTTGTCATGGCATAAGCAGCCAGTTGTTTATGCGCCTGGTGCCCCACTACTGACGAAGTATATAAAATACTTCCTCCTCCCAATTGTGTTTTCATTTGTTTAGCAACAGCCTGGGTTAAAAAAAACGTACCTCCCATATTCACCTGCATTACTTTATAAAAAGCTTCTGGTGTATAATCGAAAAAATTACTAAATAATGTAATACCCGCATTGGCAATAGCAATATTAATTTTTCCATATTGTTCTATTGTTTGGCGTACCAGGTGCCGAATAAAATTAGTATCTCCTGCATCACCGGCTATCGAAGTACAAATTCCACCTTCTTGCTGAATAGTGTCTGCGGCTACCATTGATAATTTTTCGTCTACATCATTTAATACAACTGCTGCACCTTGTAATGCAAGCTGCCTGCAAATTTCAAAGCCAATACCTTGACCAGCGCCGGTAACAATGGCAACCTGATTAGTAAATTCCTTCAACATCCTGCAACTGCTTAAATGATTAATGTGAATCTCTGGTTACAATACTTCCAGATCTTCCCTTCAAAAAATCCATATCAGCACCTAAATGAGACTGTTCTACATGTCGTACATATAAACTTATATACCCACGGCCTGGATCAGCTGCTTTTGATTTCCATTGCAATTTTCGTTTACTCATTTCAGTTTCCGCGACGTGCAATTGTAAGCTCCGGTTCATTACATCTAATGAAATTTCGTCGCCGTTCTCTACCACGGCAAAATTTCCACCAGCGGAAGCTTCCGGAGACGCGTGTAATATTACGGTACCAAAACCAGTGCCACTCATGCGCCCATCTGAAATCCGAACCATATCTTTAATTCCCTTAGCCAATAATTTTTTAGGAATGGCCATATTACCCACTTCGGGCATACCCGGATAACCCATCGGGCCCACATTTTTTAACACCAGTATACTGGATTCATCTACATCCAGGTTTGGATCATCTATACGAGCTTTATAATCTTCAATATCTTCAAAAACAACTGCCTTCCCAATATGCTTCATTAAATTGATACTCGCAGCAGAAGGTTTTATTACAGCGCCGTGTTCGCATAAATTACCATTTAAAACAATGATACCAGATGTTGGATTAATGGGATGTTCCGTTGAAGCAATGATTTCCCGGTTATAGCATTCTGCATCCGAAACATTTACCGCTATAGATTTTCCGGTAACTGTCATCGTATCCTTATTTAAATGAAGTAATAATTCCTTCATAACGGCAGGCAATCCTCCCGCATAATACAAGTCTTCCATAAAATACTTACCTGATGGCTGAATATTTGCAAGAAGGGGAATGTGATTTGAATAGGTGTCAAAATCCCTCAGCGTCAATTCTACTCCTATTCTACCAGCAATGGCTAACAGGTGAATCACAAAATTAGTAGAGCCTCCAATGGCAGCATTTACCATAATAGCATTTTCGAAAGCAGCCCTTGTTAATATAGAAGATGGGCAGAGATTTTCATTCACCATTTCTACGATGCGCATACCCGAATACTGTGCCAATACTTTTCTGCGCGAATCAGCCGCAGGAATCGCCGCATTGCCAGGCAAGGTTAATCCAAGCGCTTCCACCATACAAGCCATGGATGAAGCCGTTCCCATAACGGCACAGTGTCCACGACTTCTACACATACTTGCTTCAGCTTCCGCTAGTTCTTCTTCTGTCATCTGGCCCGAACGAATGGCATCATTAAATCGCCATACATCACTGGTACCAATATCTTTTCCTTTATAATTACCCGTTAACATCGGCCCGCCCGATACAACAATAGAGGGAATATTTACACTACAGGCGCCCATTACCAAAGCTGGAGTTGTTTTATCGCAACCACACAATAATACAACACCATCAACAGGGTTCGCCCGAATCGATTCTTCTACATCCATACTCACCAGGTTACGGTAAAGCATAGCCGTAGGTTTCATTAGTGTTTCACCTAACGACATTACCGGGAATTCCAAGGGAAATCCCCCAGCCTGAAGTATGCCTCTTTTTACACTTTCTGCCAGCTCCCGAAAATGTGCATTGCAGGGAGTTAATTCACTCCAGGTATTACAGATACCAATAACCGGTCTGCCCTTGAATTCAAAATCAGGAATACCCTGGTTTTTCATCCATGCCCGGTATATAAATCCATCCTTCCCTTTTTTTCCAAACCAACCCCTACTGCGTAATTCCTGCATATATTACTATTTATCGATTTATTAATTCTTTATAAATTCAATAACTGATTTTGAAAAATCGGATGACCCCAACGTGCTTCCATGATTTCCCGGAACAACTTTTACAATACTCCCAGGTATCATATTTCCTAAGGATTGTGGAGAACCATTATCGGGATCGTTATCGCCAGAAATAATTAATACGCGCTGCTTTATCTTTCTTAATTCAAATGGTATTGCAGAAGGTTGTTCTTTTTGTAAATAGGCAAGTGCCAATTGATCAAGCTTTGAATCTTTCACATATTTTATCATTCCTTCTAATTCTTTAACCGGTTCATCCATCAATGCACGATAAAATAGTTTTCGCCGTGGCCATTCAGGATCTGTAAATCCATCGCCCATACCTCCTATTACTGCTTTTTGTACGCGTTTGTCGAGTAATAATAATCGGGCAGTGATAATAGATCCTCTTGAGTATCCGATCGCGATATATTTATTTACCTTCAAAAAATCCAATAAACCAATAATATCTTTTGCTTCAGCATCTTTTTGATAGGCTTCGGGTAAATGTGGTTTATCCGATTTTCCATTCCCCCGCATATCAAAAAGTATAACACGATAACCAGCAGCTAGCAATTCGTTATAAAGTATAGTGCGCTTCCAGGATTCACTATTTACAATAAACCCATGAACCAACACGATCGTTTCTCCAATACCCTTTTGTTCATAGTAAATTTTTGTTCCGTCAAATGAGTTGAAATACCCGGCAGTATCGTTTTGAGAATTGGCAGCGAAAGAGCAAACCAACAAAAGAACGAATTGATAAAATCTTTTCATGATAGGCAATTGTTATTATTCAGCCATTCCAATTTATGTGTATTTTTAGTTCTATTGAAATAATAAAATAAATCAGCAAAAAAATAGATGAAAACTCCCATTAAAACAGGTTTAGTTGGCTACGGTCTTGGAGGAAAGTGTTTTCATGCACCTTTTATAGCCCATTTACCTCAGTATGAGCTAACAAGTGTTGTTGAAAGAAAAAACAATGAATCACAGGAGCGGTATCCATCTGTAAAAGTTGTTCGTAGCCTGAATGATTTATTGGCCAATGATTCGATTGAATTGGTAGTGATTACCACCCCAAATAATACTCATTTTGATTTTGCGGTGCAGGCGCTTGAAGCAGGAAAACATGTAGTTGTTGATAAACCGATGACTGTTACCAGCAGGGAAGCGATGAAACTAATTCAATTTGCGCAGGAAAAAAACAAAGTATTAAGTGTGTATCAAAACAGGCGCTATGCAAGTGATGGCTTAACCATTAAAAAAATTTTAGCTGAAAAATTACTGGGGAAGGTGTTTGAATTTGAATCGCAATTTAATCGTTACCGGCCAGAACTAAAATCGAGTTGGAAGGAAACACTTGATGGTGGTAGTGGTATTTTGTATGATTTGGGGGCACATTTGATAGATCAGGCTTGTTCTTTATTTGGGTTACCACAATCTATAACGGCTGATATCCGAAAACAGCGTGAAGGAACTGAAGCGGATGATTATTTTGATATTCGATTAAGTTATGGATTTACCAAGGTAATTATGAAAGCGGGTATGTTGGTAAGAGAACAGGGTCCCCGGTATATGATTCAAGGAACTAAAGGTTCTTTTATAAAATATGGTGATGACCCCCAGGATGCTGATGCCCGCGCAGGAAAAACACCCTCCGATCCAACCTGGGGAATAGAGTCAGAAGAATCTTTTGGCTTGTTGCATACAGAAATAAATGGAGCAATTATTAAAAAAAGAATCCCTTCGGAAAAAGGAGATTTTGGTATTTATTATCAACACCTTGCCAACACCTTATTAAACAATGCTCCTTTAAAGGAAAAACCAGAGCATGGCTTTAATGTAGTACGCCTTATAGAACTTGCTTTCGAAAGTAACCGTCAACAAAGAACGCTTTTTTGTGATGGATTAATCAATACAACTTATTAAAAGTTGCGGGGTTACAATAATTATTTGCGTGGGGAAATCATACCTGGGGAAAAAATCTAATCCTTATTGATTAGTTAGTTTTCATTATATAAAAATGTTTTACACAGCCAGTAAACTACAGCCTCTCATATCTGAATAATCTACCCGACCCAATACTTCAAAGCTTCCATCGTTAAATAATCTGCCTGCATCATCCGTTGCTATAAAACTGCAGGAATAAATATTTGCCAAATCAATAATATTTATAACACCCTTTCCCGATATTGCCGTTACGGCCAGAGGATCCTCTTCTTCGCGTATCAGTATTTTCATCCAGGGTGGGCAATTAAAAACGCCTTCACCTTTAGAGTATGCCTGCGATAATAATTCGGTCATCCCGTATTCTGAATGGATTTCATTTAATTGAAAAGCTTGTTTTAAGAGCGCATGAATCTCTTCCCTGATCATTTCTTCTTTTCGTCCCTTCATTCCACCTGTTTCCATAACAATGGTATGTTTAAGAGGCATCGGAAATGCATTGGCAAAATCGAGTAGCGCAAAGGTTACTCCAATCAATAGTGTTTTTTGCTCTGATAGTTCTAATTGCTTAAGAACATTTGCCAGTTGTTGATGATTATATAAATAAAACCCGCTTTGTGGATGACCGATTTTTTTGACAAGTTCATCGGTCATTCGTACCAACGATGAGTTGGTTCTTTCTAAATAGGAAGGAAGCAGGGCCAGTATGCAATATTCATTGACAGGCCCATAAAAAATTTCAAACGCCCTTAAAAAGCTTTCAGTATAGATAGATATATCTTTAACCTTGTGATGACTCTGGATGGTTTGAGTTGTGCCACTGCTTTCAAATATCGCCTGAGGTTCAAAGGTTCCGCACACAATATCTTGTGTTTTAAAAAAGGAAATCGGCAAAAAAGGGATTTGCTCCACCAACTTTATTGACGCAATATTCGTATATAAGTTATCGGTGTATTGGCGATAAATTGGATTGTGCTGATATTGAAAACGAAAGATTTGGAGCGCCAGTTCTTTAAAATTATCTGAAGATCCTGTAAAAATATTATGTTCAAATTCACAAATCATATACGCAATTTGACCTTTAAGCCGTTAAATTTGTATCTAATAACAATCGGTATGCGAAAATATTTCATTCCAATACTTGTTCTTTTTTTTATTGTGGCCTGTACCAAAAATAAGTACGAAACCAGACCTACCATTAAAATTAAAGAAATAAATAGCACCACTATTATTCCTAATTCCTCCCTGGTTATAACACTTGAATATACCGATAAAGAGGGGGACCTGGGAATGGGGCAGATCACCTACTTCCGCAAAAGACTTAATATCAAACCAATTCCAAACCCTTCTGTAAACGACAAAGCTGATACCGTTAATTATTCGTTGCCAGAATTTAATAATGAAACAAAAGGGTTAATAGAAGTATCCATTCCATACGACTTTTTAACCGAAGACCCCAACGATAATGATACAATGCTTTTTAAGATTTTTGTAAAAGATTTTAAAGGTAATAAAAGCGACACGCTTACTACTTCGAACATTATTGCAAAACAGAATTAAGCAAGTTTTATAAACGCGGCACTTTACAAAATTGGGTAAACAGTTTTTAAACTTCTTTGTATTTAGCAGTTTGTTTATTGCAGGGGGTGCCGTACTGATGGTTCACCAAACGAATCAATTGTTAGAACTTGCTCCAAAGAATAACACACTGTTGTACTTTGTTTTCTTTTCTACCTTAACCAGCTACAATATACACTGGTACTTCACTCCTTTTTCTGATGCTGAGAAAATTCGATCGCAATGGACCCGTCAGTTTCGGTTTGTTCATATTATAATGGCTATTGGCGGCGCAGCAGGTGCTGCATGGTTTTTTCTTTCATTAAGAAATCAATGGAGCTGGATTTTAATAGGGATGCTGCTTACATTTTTATATACTGCTCCAAAACTGCCTTTTGAGCCATTTTCCAAATTAAAAAAAATTGCCATAGGCAAAACAATTTATTTGGCTTCTGTTTGGACGTACGTAACTACCGTATTGCCTATCCTGGTGTCGGATAATTCCTTTAATACATTAGATCTTTTTTTCTGTGGGGGGCGTTTCTTTCTCATTTATTGTATTTGTATTTTGTTTGATTATCGCGACCGGGAGCAGGATAAAAAAGAGGGCATCCGAAGTTTTATTACCTATTTTAATGAAAAAGGAATCGATCGCCTATTCGTGATTTCATTTTTATTGTTTGTACTATTTACTACCCTGTTGATTTTTTACCAGATAATCGTTCCTTATATTATCATCTTATTGCTTCCTGGTCTTTTATTAATTGTACTTTATCAACAGGCAAAAAAAAATCATTCCGATTATCTTTACTATATCGTTTTGGATGGTTTAATGATGTTTTCTTCTTTGCTAACACTATTCATGTCAATTTGATTATTTTTGAACATTAATATACTAAGTATGGCAAAAAAGGTTCGTTCAAAGGCTGCTTCTAAATCATTGATAACTGATGCGTCTCTTTTATTTCTTCGCAATTATATAAATAATGCATCTCCGGTGGGGTTCGAAACATGGGGTCAAAAACTATGGCTTGAATACCTCAAACCTTTTGTAGATACTTATTACGTAGATCCGTATGGAACAGCAGTTGGAATCATTAATCCGGATAATAAATTTAAAGTGGTTATTGAGGCACATGCCGATGAAATTAGCTGGTTCGTTAATTATATTAATGCAGAAGGATTGATCTACTTAAAAAGAAATGGTGGAGTAGATCATCAAACAGCACCCGCTTCAAGAGTATTCATTCATGGAAAAAAAGGAACCGTAAAAGCTGTCTTTGGATGGCCGGCTATTCACACACGTATTGGTACACCGGATCAAAAAGAGGCACAGCCCAGAACCGATAACCTGTGGTTAGACTGTGGTGCCCGCAACAGAAAAGAAGTTCAGAACCTGGGTATACATATAGGAGCCGTAGTTACCTACCAGGATGGTTTTGATGAACTGGCTAATGGCAATTATGTAGGAAGGGCTTTTGATAATCGCGTCGGTGGTTTTATGATTGCTGAAGTTGCCAGGTTACTAAAGGAAAATAAAAAGAAACTTCCTTTTGGTTTATACTTTGTAAATGCAGTTCAGGAAGAAATTGGATTGCGGGGGGCAGAAATGATTGCACGGCGCATTAAACCAAATATTGCTATTGTTACGGATGTTACGCACGATACGACGACCCCAATGATTAACAAAAATATTGAAGGTGATGTAAAATGCGGAAATGGCCCTTCTCTTTCGTATGCACCTGCTGTTCATAATAAATTATTAGGGTTGGTTGAAAAAGTTGCTTCCGATAAAAAAATTCCGGTGCAATGGAGAGCATTAAGCAGGAGTACCGGCACAGATACAGACTCCTTTGCCTATGCCAATGATGGTTGTCCTTCTGTACTGATCTCTATTCCGCTTCGATATATGCACACAACTGTAGAAATGCTTCATAAGGATGATATTAATAACACCATTCGGCTGATGTACGAAACTTTATTAACTTTAACGCCTAAAACAAACCTCAACTATCTGTGATAATTAATACCATTTTATTATATGTTGATCCGGGTAGCGGAAGTTATCTGGTACAGGTAATTATTGCTGCGGTGCTCGGTGCCCTGTTTTATTTCAAAACCTTGTGGTGGCGTATCAAGGCCTTTTTCTCCCGATCTAAAAAAGATGAACCGCCAGCGAACGAACCTCCTAATGAGTAAGGTTGCCCATCATCCTGCATCGTTTAAGGACCCTGCTGGTTTTGTATTTGAAGCCAGTGGTAATTTTTACCGGCAGGTAAATAAAGTATATTCAAAACAATATGAACAATTAGTACAATCGGGATTGTATAACCGCTTAATCACCGGTAACCAGTTATTACCCCATACTATGGTACCTGAAAATTTAACTGGCGGGGAAAATTGGTATGCTACGTTATTACCCACCCAACTTCCGTTTATATCTTACCCTTACGAATGGTGCTTCGATCAGTTGAAAGATGCAGCGCTATTAACCCTTTCGATACTTCGCACATCAATAGAATTCGGAATGGTATTAAAAGATGCCACTCCTTTCAATATCCAGTTTTACAAAGGAAGGCCTATATTTATTGATACGCTCTCCTTTGATAGCTATGATCCAAATGAACCCTGGGTGGCTTATCGCCAGTTTTGCGAAGGTTTTCTTTTTCCTTTATATCTTGAACATTACCTCAAAATTGATTGTATAAAATTATTGAGTACTTATATTACGGGCATACCGGTAGAGGTAACCGCCAAATTATTACCCCGCAAAAGTAAGTGGAGCCTGGGTGTTCGGCTTCACGTACTACTCCAAAATAATATTAAGCATAATAAATCATCGGGCAAGTCGACTACTCGTTTCAGTAAGCAAAAGATGTTGAACCTGGTAACTCACCTGGAAAGTATTATTCGCTCACTAAAACCGGGTTACCCTCCGCAAACTACCTGGAGTAACTATTATGAAGAAACGATTTTAGGAAAAGGTTACCTGCAACAAAAAGAATCATTGCTAAAAAAAATATGTGCACCACTTTCATATACTACCATTGTAGATCTTGG
>JBJXDV010000062.1:0-16071 GCA_046153465.1 Chitinophagaceae bacterium | reverse complement strand
CCGGCAAATTTTAATCCTGCTATCCGGTGTTGATGAATAGCATGTGAACTGCATTCCATAAACACATGTGTACACCCGGCATTCACCATGTTGCTTAGCAAACTATTAATACTAACCTGGTCGGGTGTTGTATGAGTGGCCTCTATCGACTTTTCGCCAATTCTATTCTGAACCGTACTCAACAATCCGCATTGATATCCCAACGCTGTAAATAATTTATACAATAACGTTGCGATCGTAGTTTTTCCATTAGTACCGGTTACTCCAACCAGTTTTAGCTTTTCGGAAGGTTGCCCATAAAAATTGTGTGCAATAAAACCAGCTGCGGCACTACTATTTTCTACCTGAACAAACGTTACACCTTCCTTCAATACCGAAGGCAGCTCTTCTGCAATTACAGCAACTGCCCCGTTTTTAACCGCCTTTTCAATGAACTCGTGACCATCGGTACTTATCCCTTTTATTGCCACAAACAATGAATCCTTTACTACTTTTCGGGAATCGAATTGAACATTTTTAATTTCCACATCCGTTCGCCCGGTTACTGACCTGATACCTGCCTTATATAATATATCCTGCAATAAAGCCATTCCTTTTCTACGAATTTTAATTTAATTCAATTACAACCTGTCGGTTACCCGCAAGTGCTATTCCTGGTTCAATACTTTGATGCTTTACTTTACCTTTCCCTTTCGCGATCACTTTTACCTGCATAGTTTCCAATAAATAGAGCGCATCTTTCAAACCCATACCCCTCACATCGGGCATTCTTTTATTAGTAACTTGTTGTGCACGCATCACAGATTGTCCTTTGGAAGCATACATTCTTCCCCATTCTTCCTTAGCTGTTGAATCAATAAATTTCCATTTTACCAGAGCAAGAACTTCTTTCATATCATTCATTGATCCGGCAAAAAGATAAGTAGCGCTATCTTTTTTGGCAATATCATAACCTGTAAACTCAACATCCGATTGAAGGGCGTGTAAGCGGTCGGCTACTTCTTTAAACACCGGGCCGGCAACTGCTGCCCCATAAAATTTTTTAGCAAAGGGTTTATTTCTTATTACTACGATGCAACTGTACTTAGGATTTTTTGACGGGAAATATCCGGCGAAAGAGGATTGATAAATATGCTCGGCATATCCCCGGTTACCATTTGCCATCAACGCGGTTCCTGTTTTACCTGCTACTGTATAAGGCGCGCCTTTAAACAGGCTATACCCTGTACCAACTTCCTCCTGGCAAACTCCGTTTAAACATTCCTGTAATAAACGAATGGTTTCTGCACTTGCAATTTTCTCTTCCACCAATGCTGGTAGCATTTTAGTGATCGTTAACCCGCTTTTTTGTACTTCATTTACAAGGTATGGGCGCATCATTTTACCATCATTAGCAACGGCATTATACAACATCAGTGTTTGTAGCGGACTTACGAGTACCTCGTATCCAAAACTCATCCATGGTAATGAAGTAGCGCTCCATGTTTTTGATTTCGGCGTTTTTATCACTGGATCACCTTCGCCTTTCAGATCTATGCCGCTATATTCATTGAACCTAAGCTTACGCAGGTGTTCTATCAACTGCATCGGATTTTTTGAATAATAAGCCGTTGCCAGTTTAGCCATCCCAACATTTGAACTTTCTTCAAACGCCTGCTTTACGGTAACCTCATTCAATTTGTGTCGTTCACTATCATAAACCGTTCTTCCATTTATTAGCCACTTGCCTTCTTCTAAATTCACCCTACTGTTAAGCGTTATATAATTATCTTCCAGTAAGGCGAGCATAGTTGCCAATTTAAAAGTGGACCCTGGTTCAGAAACACGAATTGCATAGTTTAAATCTTCCTTATAGATACCTTCTTTTGATTTGCCAAGATTGGCCATTGCTTTTATCTTTCCTGTTTGCACTTCCATTACAATACAGGTTCCATACTCACACTCATTTTCCTGCATCATTGAAAGCAACGCATTTTCTGCAATGTCCTGGATATTCACATCAATAGTAGTAACGATGTCTTTACCACTCTCCGGTTCAATTTCTGATCCACCAACAGGCACTAATACTCCTGGTGAAATTCTTCTTGCCAATCGTTTTCCTTTTTCTCCTTGCAATAAACTGTCGTAAGTATATTCAAGTCCAACATTCATGGTACGTGTCTTCCCATTTTTATCAATAAATTCTCTCGACAAACCAATGGTTCTGTTGGCAAGCAATCCAAAAGGATTAAGTCGAATGCTTTTATCGACCGGAATGAATCCTCCTTTATTTTGATCCAATTTTAACAGAGGGAAACTTCTTAATACTTTAT
The DNA here is from genome assembly GCA_046153465.1 of Chitinophagaceae bacterium. Classification (GTDB taxonomy): domain Bacteria; phylum Bacteroidota; class Bacteroidia; order Chitinophagales; family Chitinophagaceae; genus Endoryza. The sequence continues at coordinate 13,759 of JBJXDV010000062.1, read as the reverse complement.
AATCTTTAAAAGAGATATTTTTTCTCAATAAGAAATACCGGCTGTTCTTTGTATATCCTGTTTGAAGAGAATGTTTATACTCTTTGGTGCTTTGATCTTTAAAAAAACCAGCGAGCTTTATAGCAAGTGAATCAATATTTTCCTTGAATACTTTACCATTATTTGCACGTAACCCATCTGCTCTAAAATCTATATAGATATCAAAGGAAGGAACAGAGGTACTGAGCATTTCTCCTTGTTCACTGTAAATAGTACCACGTTCAGCATTGATATCAATAATTTTTTCCTGTTGTTCCATGGCCAATTGCGTCCATTGAGGTCCTTCTACTTCCTGGATGTATAGTGCGCGGCCTAAAATAAGCAGTCCAAATATTACCATGCCCAGAAAGCATAGGTAAACTCTCCACAATATGTCTTTTTTAACTTCCAAGTTCGATGAACTGTTTTAGCTATTGTTGAACAATATTTTTTTACGCTTATCTGATTTTATACAAAAAAATACTTATCAATTTGCCCCCGCCAATTTATTAGTAGAATCGACCAATTTAACGGGAGGGGTCATCAGCTCTTTTAATCCAAATGGTACCATCGTCTTTGCTATCTCACTTTGCTTACTCCTAAAAATCACTTCCCCCTTGATTGTTTTAAATTCATATTGTGATTCTTTTAGCTGCTTACTTACTTTATTAATATTTCTAACTGTCTTATCTGCATTATGACCGTTATAGATATAAATAATGGCCAATAAAGCAAGGAAGAGAAAAAAGGGCACATTGCGAACTACCCAGCGATAATTAAACCACCGCCGCCAATTTTTTTTGACTTCCTTAAATGCTGCTTTATCCTCTGCTGCTTCCATAACTTAAAGAGCGATTGTACCATTGTTCTTAGTACAACCACGTGGTTTTTATTTGATCTTAGTTAATGGTCTATCAACTGGATATTATGTTCTTATTTTTCGTTATAATTTTTCGACGATCCTCAATTTTGCACTACGGCTGCGAGAATTCCTTAATAGTTCCTCCTCTGAAGGAACTATCGGTTTTTTTGTAATTGCTGTAAAGGGAAGTTTAATTATTTTTTGTCCGAAGGGATCACGCGGTTCATCTTCCTCAAAATTGCCGTTCTTAAAAAAAAATTTTACCAACCTGTCTTCCAATGAATGAAAAGTAATAATGGCTGCCCGGCCTCCTGGTTTTAAGACGATACCAATTTGCTGCAGCAATTCTTTCAAAGCGCCTAATTCGTCATTTACTTCAATTCGTAACGCCTGAAATACCTGGGCAAAGTACTTATTGGGATTCCCTTTCACCACTGCATGTAAAGCTTCTTTAAAATTGGCGATCGACTTCATTGAAACGGTGTTGCGTACCTGCACAATAGTTCGGGCCAGTGTTTTTGAATTCGTTACTTCACCATATTGTTCAAACATTTTATGCAACTGTTGTTCACTGTAAGTTTTTACAATAGCATAGGCTGTTAATTCCTGACGCTTATCCATACGCATATCCAGGTCGCCATCAAAACGAATTGAAAAACCTCTTGCTCCTTCATCAAACTGGTGACTACTTACACCAAGGTCGGCGATGATTCCATCGACTGCGGTGACCTTATGCAGTCGCAAGAATCGTTGAAGATGGCGGAAATTATTTGGCACAAATAACACCCGACTATCTTCCGGAACATTTTTTTTCGCATCCGCATCCTGGTCAAAAACAATCAATATTCCCTGTTCATCCAATCGTTTCAGAATTTCTTTTGAATGTCCGCCACCGCCAAAAGTGCAATCCACATACACTCCATTGGGGCGAATATTCAACCCATCAATAACCTCTTTTAATAAAACCGGCACATGATATACTGGCTCACTCATTTAATTTATGGTTGAGTAGTATTACCACCGGTCATTACCTGCTGAGCCAATTGGCTGAAAGATTCTGGTGAAAAAGATTCAAAGAACTGCTGATACTTACTTTTATCCCAAATTTCAATTTTATTCATTGCTGCTACCAGAACGATATCCTTATCAAGACTGGCATGTTCCTTTAAGTTCGGCGGAACCAGTAATCGACTTGCACTATCCAACTCTACCGTGGTAGCACCGTTTAAAAAATACCTTCGGAATTCTCTTACCTTCGGATCAAAATCATTGAGTTTGCTGAGTTGCGAAAAAATTGGCTCCCAGTTTTTGATTGGATACAAAGTCAGGCACTTTTCAAAACCCCTGCTAATCACAAATTGGCTTCCGGCATCTTCCGTCAGTTGCTTTTTAAAGCCAACCGGCAGAAGAAAGCGTCCTTTGACATCCATAGTAGCCTCATATTCGCCCAGAAAACCAATCATTTGCAAAAATTTGTATCAATTTGATCATGAATGCACACAAAATAACACATTTTCCCACTCAATAAACAAATTCAGGTTAGTTTATTTTTTCCACAACTCTTTATTTGCCCGATAGTTAGTACTGGTAAGCTTTTCAGGCAAGCATAACTAAAAAAAAGGTAGTTTAGATGTGCATTACTTGTTAATTACGGTGGAAAATTTATTAGTCTGATTCTAAAACCCTTTATCTACTCGAAATGGCAGTTGCAGGATACTCAGGAACACCTCTTTTAAAGAAACTTGGGATCAAAAATGACATGCGCATTTTATTGATTCACGAGCCGCCGGATTACTTTGCACTTCTTGAAAAAAGCATCACACAACAGCTATGCAAAACCGAAGATCTGCCCGACATGGTTCATCTTTTCGTGATAAAGAAAAATATATTTGAAAAGGAAATGAAAAAACTTAAACCCCTGATTAAACAAAATCCCAATATTATTATTTGGATAAGTTGGTTGAAGAAATCATCAAAACAAGAAACTGATATTACGGAAGATACTATACGCAACTATGCACTTTCAAATAATTTAGTAGATATCAAAGTTTGCGCGGTAAGTGACTGGTGGAGCGGATTAAAACTTGTGGTGCCTGTTGCTAAGCGAAAACGATTTTAATAAATTAAAATGCGACTGTTAGTCGTATCTATGTATGAATCCAAAGAATTTATCTATCAGCGACTTTACCTATACGTTACCTCTCCATCAGATTGCACATTACCCGCTGGCCGAAAGAGATGAATCCAAGTTGTTGTTATATTATAACAATAAAATTTCAGAAGATGTATATAAGAACCTGGATCAATATATCGATCCAGCGTCCTTAATGGTATTCAACAACACAAAAGTAATTGAGGCAAGATTGCTATTTCAAAAAGATACGGGAGCTGTTGTTGAGGTTTTTTGTTTAGAACCTGATCACCGCTACCCTGATATCACAACAGGAATGGTTCAAAAAGGTTCTGTTGTATGGAATTGCCTGATTGGTGGAGCCTCTAAATGGAAAGCAGGTCAGGTTTTGGAAAAAAAAATACGCTATCAGAATTTAGAAATATATATCAGGGCAAAATATCTTCAAAAAAAAGATGATCAATTTTCTATAGAATTACAATGGAGTCCAATCGAACTGAGTTTTGCTGAAATAGTTCATATAGCAGGTGTAATGCCACTTCCTCCCTACATTAAAAGAACAGTTACCCCTGAAGATGTGGAGCGTTATCAGACTATTTATGCAAGTTCAAATGGATCTGTAGCAGCACCAACCGCCGGCCTTCATTTTACAGAAGCCCTTCTTCGAAAGTTGGAAGAAAAAAAAATCCTTACCGAATTCATTACGCTTCATGTTGGTGCCGGAACATTTAAACCTGTAAAAGCTGCAAGCATGGAACTGCATACGATGCACTCCGAATTTATAGATGTTCCTCTGGTAACCATTGAAAGAATTCTACAGCATTATTCCAACGCAATAACTGCCGTAGGCACTACCACGGCCCGTACCATTGAAAGTTTATATTGGTTAGGAATAAAGATCCTATTAAAACCAACAATTTCATACGATGAACTTTTTTTGAGTCAATGGGAACCTTATGAATTACCAGGAAAAGATATCTCCGTGCCGGATGCATTAGGCGAATTGATCATTTGGTTACACCAAAATAAAAAATCACGTTTAATTACTACTACGCAATTATTAATTGCACCTGGGTACGATTTTAAGATTATAAATGGTTTGATTACTAATTTTCATCAGCCACAATCAACGTTATTATTATTGGTAGCTGCTTTCCTTGGGGATGACTGGAAAAAAATTTATCAATACGCGATAGAAAATAATTTCCGGTTTCTCAGTTATGGAGATGGTTGTCTGTTGCAACGCCATTAAGCTTTTCTTTTACTAAAGGCATTTCAAGAATAAACACCGAACCCTTACCCGGTGTGCTCTCAACTTTTATTTTTCCTCCATGGGCATCTACCATTGCCTTTACATAACTCAATCCTAATCCAAACCCTTTTACATTATGAAGATTGCCGGTATGTGCGCGGTAGAATTTTTCGAATATTCTTTTTAAGGTTTCCTTATTCATGCCAATTCCATTGTCTTCCACTCGTATCGTCAGATTCTTATTCGTGCTTTGGGTCGAAACTTTTAATACTAAATTATCGCTGGAATATTTAATTGCATTATCTACTAAATTAGAAAGAAGGTTACGAAAATGTACCGGATCTGCATCTACTTTGTCTTGTTTTGCATTTAGCTGTAATTCAACTCTTCCTTGCTTTTCTTCCATTTGCAACTGATGATTGTCGATAATATCTTCCATCAGTTCGTGCACATGCGTTGGGCGTTTGGTTATTTGTACATCTTGCCTATCAGATACTGCGGCCTGTAAAATAGTTTCCACATGTTTGTTCATGCGTTTGTTTTCTTCCTTAATGATCCCCCGGAAATAATCACGCTTGGTTGGATCGTTTACCACTTTTTCATTTTTCAATGCATCTACGGCTAATGAAATTGTAGCTAAAGGAGTTTTGAACTCATGCGTCATATTATTAATGAAATCATTTTTTATTTCACTCAATTTTTTTTGCCTGAGCAATGCATATACTGTTACAAAAAAGCCCGCGATGATCATTAGGGTAAAAAAAATGGCACTTATAATCATCCATTTCATTTGTGTTAAAACAACCTGTTTGATATTGGGTACGATGATGCTGATTTGTTCATCGGGAGAAAGGTTTTCCCAATCGCTACCACCACCAGCCTGTAACGGGTAGTAATATTCGAGATTACGGGTCGAATCGAGCCGGCTTTCAGCAAGCATTACTTCATAATTCCGGGTCTTCATCTCATATCTTAAAAGATTTGTGTTAATTATTGCAAATTCATATTTTAATTTTGGGAGGCCCTGCGCATTGAAAGCCAAGCGTATTTTTTCTGCTACTTCGAACTCGGTGAATTTTTGAGCCACTCCGCTAGGATTCATGAGTTCCGACTTAAATTGTTCTGACGGAAAATTAAAACCTGGCTTACCACGGAAAGATTTCAGCGAAGGAAGCGTTCCTTTTTGTTGAGATAATTGTTGACTGACGTCCATTACTCCATTGACTACTTTCCAGGAAAATTCTTCCTGCCGGTCGGCAAACATTATTCGCAACCACGTATACTGGATATAAATAGTACCTATCAAAGAGACAGTAATAAGAAAAATGATAATGGGGAATAATTTTTTCAACGGTATATATTGTTTGATGCGCCCCATAGTTACCTACTGTAGAATTAGTTGCCCAAATCGGGCTATCAGCCTCTCACAACAGGTTTTTTTGGTAACGGACAAATGTAACGAATGGGATGCTAAACTTATTTTTTGCTAATTTACACTGTTTGAATTTAACTAAGATTTACAGAAAGAATGGAGGATTATGCAGCCAATTTTGGTGCATAGGGGTCTAAGTTCATATAATTATCTAAACGGTTGTTTTGCGGTATCTCTTTATCCCTTAATTTAGAAAAATGATTGAACCTACAGCGGGTATATTGCTTATTGCGGAGCCTTTTTTAAAGGATCCCAATTTTATGCGAACCGTTGTTTTGCTCTGCGATCATCAAACAGAAGGCAGTTTCGGTTTTGTACTGAATCGCCATTACAAGCATACGCTTAATGAATTAATGAATAACCTGGATGAATTGCCGCTACCGGTTTTTTACGGAGGCCCGGTTCAAATGGATACTATTCATTTTTTACATCAATATCCCGACAAAATCCCGGGAAGCCAGGAAGTTCAAAAAGGAATTTTTTGGGGGGGCGATTTTGAAATCGCTATTTCACTTTTGCAAAAGGGAGGTATTGATAAAAACAAGATCCGCTTTTTTATTGGTTATAGCGGCTGGAGCGACGGACAACTTACCAACGAATTAAAAGAAAAATCTTGGCTCACCGTAGAGGCTAACCGAAAAATTGTTTTTCACAAAGAAGCTGAGGAGATTTGGAAAGAATCCCTAAAGCTTCTCGGTGGCGATTATGAACAATTAGTGAATTACCCAACTGATCCGCAATTAAATTAGGTACCAGGAAAGCAAACTTTTTTTCGCTGCTTCATTTCGGTCAATTCATATTTTTAAATAAAATCCCCGAATTCCTTCCCCGATTACTTCTTACAATAAGATTTTAAAAAGCTTATTTCCAGATTTTATGTTTTTACTTTTTTTCCGAGGGCGAAAATAACTAACCCTAACAACAATATTATTCCGAGTGCCCAGCGCAATCCAATTTCATGTGCAACAAATCCAATAAGAGGAGGACCGATTAAAAATCCGGTAAAACCCACTGTACTGACAGCAGCTAACGCAACGCTGGTAGCCATTGTTTTTGTTTTACCAGCAACTGAATAAACAATAGGAATAATGGTAGACACTCCTAATCCAACCAATCCAAAACCAGTTATTACAAAAATAGGTTCCGGAATACCGATAGCGAACCCAAGGCCGGCCACAATAAAAATACTATTCATCATCAATATAAGCCGATACCCTAATTTGGCAGTAAGCCAATCGCCTATAAACCGTCCAAATGCCATCATCAATGCAAATGCAGTATAACCGGTAGTACTTACTTTGTTCACGTCACTTATTACTTGCTTATAATATAAAGAACTCCAATCTGCCATTGCGCCTTCGGCCAATGCACAACAAAAACAAATAGCACCCAATAGCCAAAGTGCTTTATCGGGCCATGCAAATATTTTTTGTTCCTTGCTTTTTGTAGATTCTTTTCTAATAAGGTGAAACGAAAAAAAACTGACCAGTATTAAAATAATAGCTGCTACCCATAAAAAATGGTGCGCCGTACTTAGCAAAGATTTCATTGTTAAACCTCCCAGGAAAGCGCCCACCATAGCTCCAATGCTCCACATTCCGTGAAAGGATGACATCAATGGTTTTGAATACATTTCTTCCTGCACTAATATGGCTTGCGTATTCATGGCAATATTTAATACATCGCCCCAGAAGCCGAAAAAGAATAATACGATCGACAACGCTAATACCGTACTGCTATAACCGATAGCGACTAATAAAAAAAGATAGAAGACAGCAGCAACAAAAGTGATTGTACGACTTCCAAAATGAGAAACCGACCAGCCTGCAAAAGGTAACGCAATCATGGAACCCAACGGAAGCATAAATAATATTGCTCCTAATTCTGCTTCATTAAAATGAAATCGATCTTTAATGACAGGAATGCGCGCAGCCCAGGTAGCAAAAATACATCCGCAACAAAAAAAGAAAATTGAAATTGCGCTACGGTGATGAATTGGTTGGGTAAATCGCATGAGCTAAATTAAATTAATGAATACTGAAAGAATGGAATATGTGCCACCCCGATTAATTATCTATTTTTTTATTGATGCTTTTTTCCTGCCGATTTTTCTCCATTAAACAATAAGCCCCAACACATGGTCGGGGCTTACAAACTAGCAATATTTTTCGTGGATGGTGGACCGCCCTTTCGAATAGTTGAAAGGCAGATATTGATTCCTCTTTTGGTTTGCTTCACAGGTACTTTCAAAAAAACGGTCTCTCGATAAGAACAAATTATTTTTCAACCAATGTCGCTCCTTCTACCAGAACAATCACTTTGTTATTTAGTACTTCTACAAAACCACTTTGAATGTCAAAATAAGCAAAATGATTACTTTTATCTTTTAACACTTTTACCTGTCCTGCTTTCAATGCACTAACGAGCGGTGCGTGCTTTTCAAGCACTTCAAACAAACCTGCAATGCCAGGCAACTGAACGCCGTAAACTTCATCGCTGAACAATTTTCTTTCTGGTGTTAAAATTTCTAAATTCATATTTTTCACTTGCAGATCCCCGTTCAGGTGCGGAGAATTTTTGAAAATTCTAATTAATCACAAACCGTTAGCCTAATTAATTAGCTTGCTCAATAACGATATACTGTTGAAGAGTGCGACGCAACAAAAGTTCAATCAGGGAACTTAAGTCGGTAACACACTATTGTATTTTCAAATTAAAGAACTTAAAAAAATATCGTATTGAATGCAAAACATTCATCTTAAAAAATCGCTTTATCCATTCGCTTCCGCCATCAATCGTTTGCCCTTTTCAATAGCATCATCAATACTTCCTACCAGGTTGAATGCTGCTTCGGGGTATTCATCTACCTCGCCGTCCATAATCATATTAAAACCACGAATTGTTTCTTCGATTGGCACCAATACTCCTTTCAAACCAGTAAATGCTTCTGCCACATGGAAAGGCTGAGAAAGGAAACGCTGCACTTTTCGTGCACGCTGTACCGTCATCTTATCATCATCGCTCAGTTCATCCAGTCCTAATATTGCAATGATATCCTGCAATTCCTTATAACGTTGTAAAATCAATTTCACATTGTTTGCGCAATTATAATGTGCATCACCCACAACCATTGGCGTTAGAATACGAGAGGTTGAATCTAATGGATCTACCGCAGGATAAATTCCTAAGTCAGCAATCTTACGACTCAATACCGTGGTAGCATCCAGGTGAGCAAATGTAGTTGCAGGTGCGGGATCTGTTAAGTCATCAGCCGGTACATAAACAGCCTGAACCGAAGTAATAGAACCATTTTTTGTAGAAGTGATGCGTTCTTGCATTACACCCATTTCGGTAGCAAGCGTTGGTTGATAACCTACAGCAGAAGGCATACGACCCAGGAGCGCCGACACTTCGGAACCTGCTTGCGTAAACCGGAAGATATTATCAACAAAAAACAAAATGTCCTTTCCTTTTCCCTGGCCATCGCCATCACGATAATATTCAGCAATGGTAAGTCCACTTAATGCCACACGTGCACGAGCGCCGGGAGGTTCATTCATTTGTCCAAACACAAAGGTCGCTTTTGATTCAGCAAGCTCTTTCATATCTACTTTACTTAAATCCCATCCTCCATTTTCCATACTATGCTTAAAAGCATCCCCATATTTCATAATGCCCGCTTCAATCATCTCTCTCATCAAGTCGTTTCCTTCACGGGTTCTTTCTCCAACTCCGGCAAAAACGGATACCCCGGAATATGCTTTGGCAATATTATTAATCAAGTCCTGAATCAAAACTGTTTTACCTACACCTGCACCACCAAACAAACCAATTTTTCCTCCTTTTGCATAAGGTTCAATAAGGTCGATTACTTTAATACCTGTAAATAATATTTCTGAAGCAGTACTTAAATTTTCAAATGCAGGTGGTTTGGCATGAATAGCCCGGCCATTTACTTTAGATACCGGAGGCAATCCATCAATTGGGTCTCCGGTTACATTGAAAAGTCGACCTTTAATTGCATCGCCTGTTGGCATAGCAATAGGTTTGCCGGTATCAATTACTTCCAGCCCGCGAACAAGTCCTTCTGTACCATCCATGGCTATCGTCCGAACACTATCCTCGCCCAGGTGCTGTTGGGTTTCCAGAATCAATAAATCTCCATTTGGGCGTTTCAGTTCTAATGCATTATAAATTTCAGGAAGCTTACCTTCAAACTGCACATCCACCACCGCACCAATGATCTGTTTGATCTTTCCAACGTTAGCCATATAGTATAATTATGAAAGGTATTTAAATTGGCGGCAAAGGTAAGGGAGGCCGGGTGAAATGAAAAATGTAGAATAGAAAATTTACCATCAAAATAAATATCCCGCAAATTCTGATATGACAGCCTATTTTACACAGATAAATAGAACTATAAATGGCAAACATAATCCAGGGTAGGATGAAAAACGCCAGGTTGAAAGTGTTTTGTGCAATGTGCCATCTATTTAATCAACTTTCCTGAAAAACAGTGCCGGTTGCCAGGATAAGTAAGTAAACCCGCCACCAGTTTCAATTGTAATTGGCACCTGGTTCGATTTTAATTTATTTTGAGAATACCGAATCAGATTCACTAATAATCGTTTGAACAAAATGAATTCCTCTCTTTAAATCTAAAATGGGTATGCGTTCATCGATCCCATGATATCCTTTTGCATCGGTCATTGGAAAAAAGTTCACGACTCCATCTGAAATGCGGCGGTAAAACCTGGAATCGGTAGCACCTACCATTTGATAAGGTGACGGAATAACATCGGGAACAATTTTAGATAAGGCACTTTCTATTCTTTTAAAAGCCGGCGAACCAGAGCTGGTAGCCGGTGATGGGTCGGTACCCATTTTTCCGATCAATTTGATTGCGACTCTTTCATCAGCTATCACTTTCCGAATATACTCTTCGACCGATTTTGTAGTTTCGCCTGTTAAAATTCTTGAGTTAACAATTGCTTTTGCTCTTGTAGGTACTACATTATCTTTTATACCACTTTCAATAATGGTAGGTACAATCGTGGTATGCGTCATAGCGTATCCCTCCGGTTCTTTTTCAACTATTTTTTTTATCTGTCCTTCAAACAACCACATATTCGCTGCAGCCAGTCGACTAATAAATTTATTAGAAGAGGAACCAACGCGGTCGAGAAATTCTGATAATTGAGGAGTTAAGCGGGCCGGCGATTCAGTTGTACGCAATTTATGCAATGCAGCTGCGAGTATATCGATAGATGTTTCTTTTGCCGGGATAGACGAATGTCCTCCTGCTTTTTCAACAAGCAACTCATAAGAAGCATATCCTTTTTCTGCAACACCAATTACGGCGATAGGCCTGCTAAATTCAGTGGCATTTTGAATAGTAATCTCACCTCCTTCATCCAATACCATTTCTGGTCTAATTTTTCTTTGTTCGAAATATTTTACGATGGCATCGGCCCCCTTTCCACTGATTTCTTCATCATGCCCAAAACATAAATAAATTGTTCGTTGGGGAGTAAATCCATTACGAAGCATCGCCTCGGTGCCTTCTAAAATTGCAATCACACTTGATTTATCATCGGCAGCTCCCCTGCCCCAAATACAGGTATCCGTGATCGTTCCACTAAAAGGAGCAACGGACAATTTGTTGATGACGGCCTGCTCAACCGGAACGACATCGTAATGCCCCATCAATACAATGGGTGCGAAAGAACCATTCTGGCCTTTCCATTCATAGATATAGGAAAAAGTATTGATGATTGTTTTAGAAAGTTTTTGATGAATCAACGGATACGACTGCTCAAGAAAAGATGCAAATTTTTGATACGCAGCTGTATCAATTGCCGAAGTGTCGCTTATCGAAATAGTTGGAATTTGAATAGCCTGGCTCATATGCCTAATGGCCGAATCCGAAATCACTAGTGCCTTATTTGTAACAATATATTTAGGCCAGGGTTTTGCCCGGAACGTGTTCAATAGCAGTACCCCGATAATTAGTAAAAGAAATAGAAGCAGCAAGGCTAGAATTTTTCTACCCATAATATTCTTTTTTTGAATGTAAGCGAATACATTCTTTTATACAAAATATTTTTTTACATACAACAAACCAGGATGGCTTTCTACACGTATCTATTAGTCAGTGCTTACCGTTTATATCCTGAAAGGATTGCTTTGGCAGTCCTTTCTTTTTTGCTAAAGATGCCGTTCAATAAAATTTCAATTAAATCACTGCGATATTTCTGTATCTTTCTTGGCTGCTGTTCGGCCCTTCCGAAATAGTTATTTCCCAACCATACAAATTCAAAACACAGGTATGAAAAAAAATGTTGCCCTTTACGCTTCAGTTATTATTTTTTTTGGATGTAATTCCAACACTGACAAAAAAACGGATTCGGCAGCCCGAAATGTTAAACAGTATACAATTGAACAGTTTTATAAAAGCTCCAATGCCGGGGGCGGGTTTTTTTCGTCAGACGAATCGAAGTTGTTAGTCAATTCTAACGAAAGTGGTATTTATAATGCTTATGAAATTGATATTGCAAGCGGCGATAAAAAAGCACTTACCACCTCTACGAAAGAATCTATATTCGGAAACGATTATGTACCAGGTACCCATCATTTGATTTACAATTCCGACAAGGGTGGTAATGAAAACGATCATTTATTTCTTCAAAAAACAGATGGTTCCGTAAAAGATCTTACTCCCGGAGAAAAAGAGAAAGTAAATTTTTATGGCTGGACAAGGGATAACAAATCTCTTTATTATAGTTCGAATAAAAGAGATCCCCGATTTTTCGACCTATACTAAATGGACACGGTTAGTTGGGCTGGAAGAATGATTTATAAAAACGACAACGGTTTTGATGTGGGGGCCATTTCCGATAATGAACGATACTTTGTATTAACGCAACCAGTTACCACGTCGTCTACAAATATTTTTCTTGTAGATCAGGCAACCAAGAAAACCCTAAAAATAAATTCAGATAGTATTGCTGCTAACAATAGTCCGTTTCAGTTTTCCTCCGACAATAAAACGTTATATTATGCAACCGATGAGGGAGGAGAATTTCAGTATGTGGTAAAATACAATACAGAAACAGGTGCAAAGGAAAAATTATATGAGACGAACTGGGACGTAATGTATATGTCACTATCTTATAATCAAAAGTACCGGGTGATTGGCGTGAATGAGGATGGAAAGAACAAACTCTATATTTTTGACAATAACACAAATCAAGCCATCGATTTTCCAAAAATTGACGATGGCGATATTCAATCCGTAGCTATCTCACGCAGTGAGAATAAAATGCGCCTGAGCATCGGAGATAGTAAATCGCCTAATAATATTTATGTTTATGATTTTGGTACCAAGTCGCTAAAAAAACTTACCAATACCCTGAATCCTGAAATTGATGGTAATGATCTTGTAAACGCAGAAGTTGTACGATATAAATCTTTTGACGGATTAGACATACCCGCTATTTACTATAAACCCAAACAGGCAAGTGCCGAAAACAAAGTTCCTGCGATTGTATTTGTACATGGCGGGCCCGGCGGGCAAACCAGGGTTGGTTATTTCTCACTGATACAGTATCTCGTAAATCATGGGTATGCAATTTTGGCTGTCAATAATCGGGGAAGCAGTGGCTATGGAAAAACGTTTAACAAGATGGATAACCGAAATCACGGAGACAAAGACTTAAAAGACTGTATTTGGGGTAAAAAATATTTGGCTTCTTTGGCTTATATCGATTCTTCGAAAATTGGAATTATGGGTGGATCTTATGGAGGTTATATGACATTGGCAGCACTATCTTTTCACCCGGATGAATTTAAAGTGGGTGTTGACTTATGTGGTGTGGCAAACTGGCTTCGTACCTTAAAAGAAATACCTCCTTATTGGGAATCATTTAAAAACGCCTTGTATGAAGAAATTGGTGACCCGAATACAACAGATACAGTTCGGCTAAAACAATTCTCTCCCTTATTGCATGCATCCAATATTACAAAACCCCTGATGGTATTGCAAGGAGCAAACGATCCCCGGGT
>JBJXDV010000061.1:0-6392 GCA_046153465.1 Chitinophagaceae bacterium | reverse complement strand
CTATTGAAAGAAAATCAGTCTTGTATTTTTTTTGTAGCGCCTTTTTATTGGTTAGTATCAGTTTGTCGAGTGCCATAAGATAGGTTTAAGATAAATAATACATTAAGGTACATGAATAAATTAATTTGTAAATACAACAAAGAGGGTATTGGTCTTAAATCAAAAAAGCCATCCGTATAAGGATGGCATGTACTGATTATTAATTATTTTTTACCCTAATTCTGGATATAACGGAAACTGTTGCATAAATACTCCAACCTCTTTTTTGACAGAAGAAATTAAATTTTCATCATCGGCGTTCATCAAAATTCGGTCAATCATAGCTACCACCACTTCCATATCAGCTTCTTTCATGCCTCTAGTAGTAATAGCCGGAACACCAACCCGGATTCCACTGGTTATAAAAGGCGATTTATCATCGAACGGAACGGCATTTTTATTTAATGTAATATGAGCCTTATCGAGCGCTTCCTGTGCTTTTTTTCCTGTTATGTTTTTGTTTCGAAGATCAATCAGCATTAAATGATTGTCGGTTCCTTCGCTGATAAGATTATAACCGCGCGATACAAACGCTTTTGCCATGGATTGAGCATTGCTGATTACCTGTTTTCCATAAGACTTAAAATCTTCCGATAAAATTTCACCAAAGGCAATAGCTTTTGCTGCAATTACATGTTCCAAAGGACCGCCTTGAGTACCTGGAAAAACAGCCAGGTCGAGTAACTGGCTCATCGGCCTCAAATTTCCTTTTGGGTCTTTGATGCCCCAGGGGTTTTCGAAATCGTGGCGCAGTGCAATAATTCCACCACGGGGTCCCCTAAGCGTTTTATGAGTAGTTGAAGTGATGATATGACAATGATCGAATGGATCATTTAATAAACCTGAAGCAATTAAACCGGCCGGATGAGCAATATCTGCTAATACCACGGCACCTACTTTATCGGCTACAGCTCGAATGCGTGCATAATCCCAATCTCTGCTATAGGCAGACGCACCGCAGATGATCATTTTTGGCTTTTCTTGCAGAGCAGTTTTTTCTAACTGTTCATAATCAATAATTCCATTTTTAGTAACTCCATAGTGCAGAGCCTGGTAGGTTTTTCCGCTAAAATTAGCGGGACTTCCATGAGTAAGGTGCCCTCCCATACTAAGATCAAGGCCTAAAATTTTCTCACCCGGTTTCATTACCGCGAGAAAAACGGCTCCATTCGCTTGTGCCCCACTGTGAGGTTGCACATTTGCCCAACTGGCGTTAAATACTTGTTTAAGTCGCTCAATGGCCAGTGTTTCAATTTGGTCTACGATTTCGCAACCACCATAGTATCGTTTTCCCGGATAGCCTTCTGCATACTTATTGTTGGGTACAGTTCCCATTGCCTGTATTACCTGCAGTGATGCAAAATTTTCTGAAGCTATCAATTCAATACCATACCGCTGGCGTTCTAATTCCTTTTGAATAAGGTCGAATATTATATTATCTTTTTGCATAAACGTGAAACCCTTCCGGGGTATTTATTTGCTAATTAGATTTGAAATGTTACCAACCTCGTCCCGGTTTAATACCTTTTGAATGAGGGTAGCGCAGCAATAGTTAATAGGCGAACTATCAAATGAACACTAAATAACTTCGCAAAATTAAGGCTGAACCGGACAAGATGGGTGATTTGTGCCTAAAGTTTTTCTTTGCTCTAAAAAGTGCTATTTTCGTTCGCTTTTATGCAGGCCGTCATAACTAAGTGCCGGAGCGAAAAAAGCAATCAATATTGTAAAACTATTTTTTAGATACGTGGTTAAGTAAGTTACATTTAAACCATCCGCTTATGGCGGATATTCTACATGAAAGCAATAATCCCCGTGGCAGGCGCCGGTACTAAACTGCGTCCTCATACATATACGCAACCTAAGGCGCTTATTCCGTTAGCAGGCAAAACCATCTTAAGTATTATTGTAGATCAGCTTAGAGATGCGGGAATTCATGAATTTGTATTTATTATTGGCTACCTGGGTGACAAGATCAAAGATTATGTTTATGAAAAATATCCAGATCTGAAAGTACATTTCGTGCAGCAATCAGATCGACATGGAATCGGTCATGCAATTCAACTAACCCGGGATATTGTAGGTAATGATGAGATTTTTATAGTATTGGGAGATACTATTTGTGAATACGGTGTAAAAGCTGTTTTAGAAATGCCTTACTCGGCCCTTGGGCTAAAGAAAGTAGATGATCCGCGGAATTTTGGAGTTGCAGAAATTGGAGAAGATGGGTTTATAGGAAAAGTTGTAGAAAAACCTCAAATACCTAAGAGTAATATGGCGCTCGTGGGTATCTATCGGATTAAAGAAACTGCCTCTCTTTTTAATTGTATTGAGAATAATATCCGCAATCAGTTGATGAGCCATGGCGAATTTAGTATTACTGATGCCATTGAATGTATGATTCAAAATGGAGCTCAATTCCAGTCTTTCAAAGTAGAAAATTGGTTCGATTGCGGCAAAAAAGAAACGCTTTTAGAGTCGAACGCCACCCTGATGAAAAAATTTGGGGGAGTAATTGCCGATGGACCAAATTTTGAAAATACCATTATCGTTCACCCGGTAAGCATTGGCGCAGGCTGCGATATTAAGAATTCTATTATTGGACCAAATGTTACCATTGGAGAAAAAACGACTATTAATTACTCAATTGTAAAAGATTCCATTATTGGCTCGTTTGCGCATTTATATGATATAGTTTTAACACATTCGTTGATTGGAAGTGATACGGAAGTAAAAGGGGAAAGTCGCAGTTTAAATATTGGTGATAATACGGAGATAGACCTTGGTGAATCCTAATATTTTACCATTATTTTTCATTAGTATTTTTTGAAACATCTTCTTAATTCGTAGCTTTATGAGGTTAATGCAACAATTGTCTATTCCCAATTGTCTTTTACAAAGAAACTGTTCGAATGTGCGGAAGGATATTTTAAATCAGGAAAAAGTCAGGCTATGAGACATTCCAAAAAATTTATTGTTGCTTTCTTTATTATTACTGCGTCTTTATTAGCAAAGGCGAATGGCGAAGTAAATGATAAGAAAGGAGATCCTTCAATTAGCGGTACCATTTCGGATATAGAAAGTAAAAAACCAGTTCAGGGTGTAACTGTATTTATTTCTGGGAAAGGTCAGGATAAAAAAGAATTTACGACAGATGCTTCCGGTAATTTCAAAACAACCCAACTGGTTCCTGGTGAAGTTACCATCGTTATGGAGAAGAAGGGTTATCGAACCCTTAAAAAAGAAGGCATACTTATCAAAGAGGGCGTAACGTTGAAATTAAACCTGGATATTGAAGAAGATGATGATGCAGGTGTATTTCACCAGTTGTTTCGAATGTTGGATGGAGATTAATAAAATTTTTTAATAATTAAAGCGAATAGCCGATCCATTCGCTTTTTTTATAGTTATGATATCTTCTCAGCTACAAACGCTACTATCAACTAATAGTAAATTCTTCCATAATTCAAACTGAAACTGAACGGCCGTACGAACTCACAATTTCTAAAAGTATTACCTCCTATAAAAAAGAACAGGGCTGAGAACAGCCCCGTGTTACTAACAGACATGAGAAAACATACTTTCTAATCTACATCCAGATTAAATTCATTGTTTTCTTTCGTGATGGTGATCTTTTCCTTTTTAAAATATTTTTTATACCGGGCGATTGTGTCTGCTGTTTGCTTTTTGTTATTTATAATTAGTTCGCCATTGTTGTATTCAATTTTATAATCCTCTTTAGTATTCAAAAGCCCCTCTTTTTCCATTTCATATATCATTTCCTGGTAGCCTTTCAATTCCTCTTTGGCTTTATTAATTTCTGCTCTGCCTTTTTCAAGTTCTTTTGATAGATTACTCATTTCCTTCTCTATTTCAAGCTTCGCTTTTTTCATTTCAATGCGCACATTTTCTAACTCTTTTTTTATTTCTTGAGTATTTATTTTCTTTAATTCCTGTTGTACTTCTTTGCGCCATTCTTTATTTTTCAATTGCTGTTCAATTTCAATTTTTGCGTTTTGAAGCTCCTTCCGCACCTTATTTAAGGATGCTTTTACATCAATATCATCTAACGATTTTTCAATATCCTTTTCAATTTTTTCCAAATCTATTTTTTGAATAGCTAATTCTACTTCTTTTTCTATTTTGACAACATCAATTTCTTTAATCGCTTTTTCAGCCTCCATTCTTATTTTATCGAGGTCAATATTTTTTAAAGATTCTTCTACTTCTTTTTTTCTTTTATCCCAATCCTGGTGCCGTAATTCTTCCAATTGCTTTTTTGCCTGATCTAACTGTTTGATTTCTTTGTCGAGGTCACGCTCGGCCAGTAGTTTCTTTTCTGTTAAATCCTTACTAACAGGTGTGGTATCTGTCGCGTTTATCGGTTTAGAAGAAGGGTTTTGAGGATTGCCAGCCCATGCTGCCAGTATTAATAATAAGGGAAATGCTGTAAAGACAATAGCAGGTTTAAAGCGGAATGGTTTGGTGCTCATGGCTAATTAATTTGATGATATGATTACGATACTCTTCGTATAAATATACGATGAACTTCGTAATATGTTGCACCGCTCATCCGATTGGGAAAAATTTAACAGATGATTGGAAAAGTGAGTAATGAATAATGAATTGTGAATGGAAGATACAATGCTAAGGAAAGCAAACAGGTTATATCAAATCATATTTTTTAAAAAACAATTGAATCTACTACTCGCTTTTCAACCATTGATCAACTTTTTCGAAAGGCCCATTTCGACATTTCCTTCCACGTTATTTTTTTACCATATAATAAAATACCAGTTCGATAAATTTTTGCTGCTACCCAGGTTGTAGCCATAAATCCGGTAATTAATAATACCCCACTTAATAATAACTGCCATAGTGGTACACCTTCGGGAACACCGTGGGCTACTCTTGCCATCATTACAATAGGGGAGGTAAGCGGGAAGAGGCTACCAAATACAGCGAGATTACTGTTCGGATCGTTTACGGCTTTCATCATAATTACAATTGCAAAAATAATAGGCATGGTAATCGGCAAAACAAGGCTTTGCGCATCCTGCGGATCTTCATTAACAGCACTGCCTACTGCCGCAAAAAGGGACGAGTATAATAAGTAGCCGCCTAAAAAGTAAAATATAAAACTTCCTAAAATCAATGGCCAGTTAATCAGATTTAAATTCTTTAAAATTTCCGTCATAGCACCGCCACTATTTGCCATTTGTGCACCTTGCATTCCGGGTTGCATGGCCTGCGATTGCATTTGCTCAGCAACTCCAGGTACCAATAAAGGAATTAATACCTGTAGCAGCGTAATCAATGTTGCCCAGATAATAAACTGCAGTAATCCAACCGCGCCTATACCAAAAATCTTTCCCATCATTAATTGAAAAGGCTTAACACTGCTAATGATGACTTCAGCTATGCGACTTACTTTTTCTTCCATAACACCCCGCATGACCATTGTACCATAAATAAAAAGAATTATATAGATAAGAAACCCAGATATAAAACCAACTGCATAACTTAATCCAGCCTTTGATTGTTTTTCTACATTGCCATCTAAACCCCTGTATTCGATTTGAGTTTCTTTTCGAAGGCTGTCAAACTTATCTTTGGATATGTTTTGAGAAACAAATCTTTTTTCTTCCAACTCTTTATTTATCCTTTTTTGAATATTATCCCTTGTCACTATTCCCACTGACTTATTCGAACGGAATTCAAGGGGTTGGTTATTCTGAAGATTATAATCAACTGGTACGATCAGGTATCCATCAATTTGTTTTTTTTCTGATTTATTGTTGAGTACCGCCGTATCCTCCTTGGTAAATTCAAAAATAATTTCGCCGTTTTTACCTGGCAGGTTACCCTTAAATACATTTGCATTGTCTACAATGGCAACTTTGTAGTTATCCGAACCTTTTACGCTGAAATAAATAATCATTCCATAAAAGAAAAAAATAATAAGCGGTAATAATATTGTGGTTAGAAGAAATGTTTTCTTTTTTACCCGCGTAGAAAATTCGCGTTGGGCTATGATCCAGGTTTTATTCATAAAAAAATTTAAGCAGTTATTTTTTCGAATTGGCGGGCAAGAGGTGTTCCTTCTACCAGTTTAATAAAAATATCATTCAAGGATGGTAAAATTTCCTGGAAAGAAAGAATGTTTTGTTGTTGCTTGAGAAAAAAGTTCAATACGTCGTTGGGTGCGTGCCCTTCATGAATTTTTAATACCAAACTATTCTCCTTACGACCAATGACTTCAAACAAAGTATTTAATTCGGGAATGATGGGGAGGTTTTCAAAACTAATATTGTAAAGGTTTTCTTTGAATTGTTGTTTCACCTCTTTAACAG
>JBJXDV010000060.1:0-5849 GCA_046153465.1 Chitinophagaceae bacterium | reverse complement strand
GCGTTTGCTATTTATAATGAATGATAGAGCTAAAGAACTATAAACTACAAACCATAAACTAAAAACCCCTTAAATAAAAAAGTGAATGTTACAATAACATTCACTTTTAAATGAATTACAAATTTACTATAAGATTATGAAGTGTAGATTTTCTTTATACAGCTATTTATTAAAATAATTTAAACACCTAAAAAGCCTCTTAATTCTCTTGACCGGGAATTGGTACGCATTTTAGTAATTGCTTTATCTTTTATCTGCCGAACCCTTTCACGGGTAAGGTTAAATTTTTCTCCTATATCTTCCAGGGTCATCGGGTGGTCTATTCCTAATCCAAAGAAATAACAGATAACTTCTTTCTGGCGTTCTGTAAGGGATTTCATAGATCGCTCTATTTCCTGTGTAAGCGATTCATTATGCTCCAGGTTAGTTTCGGCCCGGTCAGCATTTTTATTCTCCATTACATCTATCAACGTATTATCCTCGCCTTCAGAAAGAGGGGTATCAACGCTAACATGGCGGGCGCTGGTGCCTAGTGTTGCATTTACTTCATCAATATCAAGCTCCAGCAATTCAGCTATTTCAGAAGCGGATGGCTCCCGTTCAAATTCCTGCTCTAATTTAGAAAAGGCTTTTTGAATTCTGTTGGTAAGTCCAACTTTGTTCAAGGGAAGACGAACAATTCGAGACTGTTCCGCCAGGGCCTGTAAAATACTCTGGCGAATCCACCATACTGCATAAGAAATAAACTTAAAACCGCGTGTTTCATCAAATCGCTGTGCGGCTTTGATAAGTCCAAGATTTCCTTCATTAATGAGATCGGGTAGGGAAAGTCCCTGGTTTTGATACTGTTTTGAAACGGATACTACAAAGCGTAGGTTGGCCTTGGTAAGTTTATCCAATGCAGATTGATCGCCCTGTTTGATACGCTTTGCCAGTTTTACTTCTTCTTCAGGCGTAATCAATTCTACTTTTCCGATCTCCTGCAGGTACTTTTCCAAGCTCTGTGATTCACGATTGGTGATACTTTTCGTGATCTTGAGTTGACGCATACTCATAGGTGGCCTTTTTTAGGATTTAAATTGGTAATTGGTTTTTAATAGAATTACACTTAAAAACGATGAAACAGGTCGTTTTGTTATGCCTGTGTATAATTTAAAAGCGTTTATTTTCAGTAAATTAACCTCTTATACGTGGCAAAGTCCTATTTTGCCCCTTAAACAACAACCATTCGCTTCAGTAATTGACAGTATTATTGCCTCCAAAAGCAGAAAAAACGCTTATATGGACAAAAAAATTTTGATGGTAGTATTATTTATCTATTATTGCAGCATTGGAAATTAAAAGGTCAATAAGGAGTAGATGAGCAAGAAACAACAATTTACATTAGAGTATCCGGTACGGTGTTCTCCTTCCATTTTATATGATTTCTTAGCCACGCCCGCAGGATTGCAGGAATGGTTTGCAGATAAAGTGGACGAGCGGGATAATATTTTCAGTTTTTCCTGGAACGGTACGACAGATAAAGCTGAAGTAATGGACAGTGAAGTGAATCGATTCATTAAGTTTCATTGGACACATTCTGCTAAAGAAGAATATTTTGAATTCAGGATTGAAAAATCGGAAGTAACCAATTTAACTATTTTGGTAATTAATGATTTTGCTGAAAAAAAAGAAATAAAGGATCAAAGCCAGCTTTGGGCTTACCAGGTAAAAGAACTTTTTCACCGGCTAGGAAATTAACCGGCTATTGCGTTGAAGATAGTTTCATTCAAGCCTATTAATATTTCTTTCATTTCATTCCAGTTCGAAAAAGCTACCGGGCAGGATACCCTGTAAAAATCAGCTTCGGATAATTTCTTTGAAGTTAAATGGCTATTATTCTTATCTAATGGAATGAATTCCGCAGATTCAATATCTTGCTCCCATTCATCCCCGGAGATGGATAACCGAAAACCTGCCTTGGCTAAGAATTGAATTTTTTCCTGAATGATGGGCATGTATTGTTGTTGATATTTCCCTTTCAAGTGAAGTGTTACACTAAAATAATTTCCCCACCAGAAAAAAGTTCTGACTGCAAAAATATCTTCCTTACTAAAAATGCGGGGATAATCGAGCATTACATACGGAAGCTCTTTATATTTTTCCCCCCTGGATATTTTGGGCGATGATAACAAAATCTCTTCTGCCAAAAAAGGTGACTGATCCTTCAGCAGTGCACTTCGTTCCGCCGCCAGCTCACCAAACAATATGTATACTTTTTCAATTATTATATTCTTTGTTAAAAGCCATTGCGGATTTTGCACCAAGTTCAATTCCTCTGGTGAAAGCTGTATTTTTGCGAGACTCATGAAAAACTGTTTGTAGTTTATAAGTTGCCAAAAGTGGTAAGTTACCACTAAAACAATAACTACTTAAGTGCTTAAATTAACTTTGTTTTTCATTGTTGTCCGACTAAGTACGTTAAATGCTTCATTTGCAAGTATCGCCTCACCCCAACCCTCTCCTCGCGGAGAGGGAGCCAGAACCCGCTCTGCAAAAGGCTTTTAATAATTATTAAGATGATTTTAGTTCGACAACAATGTTTGTTTTATAGATTGTTTAAGTTGAAAGAGATTCTTTCGGAGAAAGAACTATAAACCATAAACCTTAAACTACAAACTAATACCATTTGATTAAAAAATTAGACATACTTGTAATAAAATCTTTTATCGGACCATTCATTGCAACTTTTTTTCTTACGTTATTCGTACTTATTCTCCAGTTTTTTTGGTTATGGATAGACGATTTTGTAGGAAAAGGCATTGATGGCAGTACCATTTTACGTTTGATTGTTTACCTCAGTGCAACACTGGTACCACTTGCCCTGCCACTTGCTGTATTGTTATCGTCGATCATGACCTTTGGTAACCTTGGTGAGACCTATGAATTGGTAGCCATAAAATCGGCGGGAATAGGATTGCTACGTTTTATGCTTCCACTTTTCATTGTGTCATTGTTGTTATCGGGTTTGGCATTTCTTTTTAATAACTACGTAATTCCCATTGCAAATTTAAAAATGAAAACCCTTCATACCGACCTGGTAAATAAAAAACCAGCGTTCGATTTAAAAGAAGGTCAATTCTACAATACCATTCCCGGGTTTTCAATAAAAGTATCCGAAAAGAAAAACGATTCAATTTTAAACAATGTATTGATCTACGAAAATAGTGGAGGGTTGCAGGACAATCTTATAGTAGCAGAATCAGGTGTTATGCGAGTATCAGATGATAAACAATTTCTTGAATTTATTCTTCGCAATGGGTGGCGCTACGAGGAAAGAGGAAATCGATCCGAACTCAATACTGAATTTATTCGTTTAGGGTTTAAAGAATATAAAAAAGTATTAGATCTTAGTTCGCTTCAGCTAAACCTGACCTCCGACTCGGTTTTTAAGAACCGTTACGAAATGCTAAGCGTTAGCCAATTGAATTATGCCATTGATTCATTGGAAAAGAGCAATAAATCGTATGATCAACGGAACCGCAACGAAATGCAGGCCTACCTCGGCTTTATGAAATACCTCGACACCGGTTGGGTGAATGTAAAAGTTCCGCTTGTGAAAAATAAAAAATTTGGTGAGCTCATTCCGGAAACTGCGAAAATGCTCGTGAACGATCAGGCAATTTCATATGCAAATTCATTAAGATCTTCATTGGAAGGATCAGCTTCGGATTACGATAGTAAACGAAAAGAATTGCGGTTGCATTTAATTGAATGGCATAATAAATTTTCTATGTCATTTGCCGTATTGGTATTGTTTTTAATAGGTGCGCCATTGGGTTCTATTGTACGAAAAGGCGGAATTGGAACACCGGTTGTATTTGCAGTAATTTTTTTCGTACTTTTTTTTATGCTGAATAATTTTGGACGAAAATTTGTAAAGGAAGATATTCTACAACCCGTTACAGGCATGTGGCTAGCCACCGGAGTATTATTACCTATCGGGCTTTTTCTGATCTACAAAGCATTGCACGATTCACAGCTTTTTAATAAAGAATTCTATAATCGGATAGCGCGACTGATAGAAAAGTTGATGGCAAAAATGAAATTGCTACCGATATCTACGGAAGCGCTCTAACGAAAAGAATGCTGCTAACTTGGACTCATAATTTTTTTTAAAAAATTTTGAACATTACCCGTATAAATTTTCAGTTAGGATAATGGCTCTAAGGATTAATAGCTTCTCCCTCAAATCACCATTTAGCATATATGAAAACCAGTAGGTTATTAAACTAATTCCTTTCTCTTCTTTATATAAAGCCGATAAATTTAAAAGATTTTTAAAGGCAAAAGCTATTTGAGGTTCCCGTTTTTAGAAAATCACCCAAAAAGGGTATTGGTAAACTCCCAAAAAATAATCATCTTTAATTTATATTCGATAAGTCAATAATAAATCCGTTTACTCACTGAAATCTCCCGTTTGCTAAATGCCGCATCGTTTAGCAATCCAGTTATCCTAAATTGCCATAGTATCCGTTCAATCCTACGTTAAGCCTCCCGTTTGATAGTCCATTTATTTATTTTTTGAAACTTATATTATGAAAAGAAACTTTCTGCTTTTTTCATTTGCGTTATTGTCTGTTTGCAGCTACGCACAATTAACCATTCAATCTGGCGCCACTTTTTTTATTCAGAGTGGAGCAACCGTTACCGTACAGGGAGATATTACCAGTAATGCAGATATACAGGGCCCGGGAATACTGCTGATGAAGGGTACCGCATTGCAAACCGTAAATATGAATGGCTTTGCTATCGCCCCTGCTGTTCAAATAGACAATGGAACCAATGTGGCCCTGGGTGGTGCTGCAACGTTGAATAGTTCACTTTCATTTACCACCGGTAAAGTACAGTTAAACGGATTTGATTTAAACCTTGCTTCGGCGACTACGCTATCGGGTTTCGACAATACAAAATATTTTATAACGAATAATACGGGCCGCCTGGTTAAAAATTCATTAGGGGCCGTTCCTTTTGTTTACCCCGTAGGTTTCGATGGTGCTACCTATAACCCCGTTACCATTACTCAAAACGGAACAGTAGATAATATAGGTGTTCGTTGTTTACAGAATGTATTGAATGGAGGTACCGCAGGTTCTCCTTTTGTTAAAGAAGTGGTGGATGCAAGCTGGGCTGTCACAGAAGCGGTTGCAGGTGGCAGTAATCTTGCAATGACTTCTTCGTGGAACACGGGCGATGAAATGACTGGCTTCAATAGAACAAAGACCGGTATTTCTTATTATGATGGAGTGGGTTGGGATATGACCAATGCAACAACAGGAGCCGCAGCAGGTGCCGGCCCTTATACCATAACACGCAGTAGTGTAACTAATTTAGCTAATGGAGGAATTTTTGCAGTGGGAACGAGACCGGTGTTGATTCAACTACTTGTTTCGCCTAAAGTTTTACTTCAAGGTGCAGTTACAGGAAGCACTGGTATTATGACAGATTTATTACGCTCTGGAGGGCTTATACCGCTATCAGAACCGTATACTTCATTGAGTACCTTTACGCATAGTGGTAGTGGTGGTTTAGAAACTATTCCGTCTACAATTTTAGGTACAACTGGTACAAATAGTGATATTACAGACTGGGTTTTTGTAAACCTACATGACGGTTCAAGTGGGACAATTCTTGCAACTCGCTCAGTACTTATTCAAAAAGACGGAAATATTGTTGATGTAGATGGCACCAATACAAAAACCAGTTATATCAACTTCGCAGGCGCTGTTGCAGGGAGTTATTATATTTCAGTTAGACATAGAAATCACCTTGGTGTAAGGTCGGCGAATACGATTTCTCTTAATCGGACA
>JBJXDV010000059.1:0-3661 GCA_046153465.1 Chitinophagaceae bacterium | reverse complement strand
AATTGTTACAACAACATCATGCCCACATCAGCATGACGCAAAACGGAGACCCGTATGAAAATGCGATTGCAGAAAGAGTGAATGGTATTTTAAAATCAGAACTCATCAGCCGGTATTACGATAACATAGATACTGCTTCCATTCACATTACCCGTTGCATTACCAACTGGTGCAGGTCTTCTGACCTGATGCCACCCGTCACTTGATTTCATGATTCAACAGCGATGTGTATCAATTGATCAGGAATGAATGAAATCGTTTATTTTTAAGATAAGTAACCTGGAGGCAACAGTTATGCAGACCTGCCCCAGAGGAGGAACGAAACGTACTATTTTTATGCGTAAATTTTTAATTTTTACATTATTCCTTCTGGGAAATGCTGTATTCTCACAGACAAGGACTCCCTTACAAAATATAACCAATCGGCAAACTACAATGCTCAATGGAAAATGGAATTACATTATTGACCCTTATGAAACGGGATATTATAGCTTTCATTTAGATGAGTATGATAAAAGAACAGGTTTTCAAATGGGAGCTTATTTTAATAATTATCATTCGCCAAACAAACAGGATCTGGTAGAATACGATTTTGATAAATCTCCGCAAATGGATATTCCAAACGATTGGAATACACAAGCCAAAGAATTATTTTATTACGAGGGAACGGTTTGGTTTAAAAAATCGTTTGATTATTCTTTAAAACACAATAAACGTCTTTTTTTAAATTTCGGGGCAGTCAATTACAAAGCCGATGTGTATTTGAATGGTACAAAATTAGGAACGCATTTGGGCGGATTTACTTCCTTTACTTATGAAATATCCAAAATTGTCAGAGAAAAAAACAACTTTCTGGTTGTAAAAGTGGACAATAAGCGCCAAAAAAACGCTGTTCCAACTACCAATACAGACTGGTGGAACTATGGTGGGATTACACGTGATGTTCAATTAATTGAAGAAGAAAATTCATTTGTTGAAGATTATACTTTTCAAGTAGAAAAAAAAGCCCCTTCCAAAATTACCGGTTTCGTAAAACTCAATCATGCTGAAAGTAACGAAGAGGTGAACATAAAAATTCCCGGATTACACATTAATGCAACACAAAGAGTTAACGAAAATGGGCAGGTAAATTTCAGTTTTATCACTTCAAAAATTGTGTATTGGTCGCCCGATAATCCGAAACAATATGATGTCATTATTACGTATAATAACCAGCAACTGAAAGACAAAATAGGTTTTAGAACAATTGAAACCAAAGACGGTAAAATTTATCTGAACCGGAATCCGATCTTTCTGAAAGGTGTTTCCATGCACGAAGAAAGTTCCAGAGGCGGAAGAGGAAATTCCAGTGAAGATGCTTTTCGTTTATTAACGTGGGCAAAAGAAATGGGTTGTAATTATGTTCGTTTGGCACATTATCCGCACAATGAAAATATGGTTCGCTTGGCAGATGAAATGGGGCTTTTGGTTTGGGAAGAAATTCCTGTTTACTGGACCATTGATTTTAAAAATCCGGATACGTATCAAAATGCCGAAAATCAATTACATGAAATGATTTTCAGAGATAAAAATCGTGCTTCAGTTATCATTTGGTCAATGGCCAATGAAACCCCAATTTCAGAAGACAGGACAAAATTTATTGCCAGTTTGGTAGCGGCTACCCGAAAAACAGATTCAAGCAGATTAGTTAGTGCAGCCTTGTTATCCGAAAATAAAAATGGCATCCATACCATTAACGACCCATTAGGAGAATACCTCGATTTGATTTCTTTTAACCAATATTTAGGTTGGTATGGTGGCAATTTAGAAGATGCTGAAACCATTCAATGGACCAGTATATACAACAAGCCGTTGATAGTTTCAGAATTTGGAGGCGATGCAAAAGCAGGTTTACATGGAGATAAAAAAGACCGTTGGAATGAGGAATTTCAGGAATATTTATATATTCAAAATCTGAAGATGATTGACAAAATGCCCAATTTAGGAGGGATGTCCCCCTGGATTTTGGTAGACTTTCGTTCGCCCAGAAGATTATTACCCGAAATACAAGATGGCTATAACCGAAAAGGATTAATCTCTAACGATGGACAAAAGAAAAAGGCTTTTTGGGTTATGAAAAATTATTACGGGAAAAAGTAAAGCTCCCTGCGTTTAAACTGTTTAAAAATTCAAACAAAAACCTGACTTTTTTATGGTTTAGCTGAACAATAATAGAACGACAGATAAAGCCGTTGCTTTTTATACTGCTTCAAATACCTGCTTTAACCGTTTGTTGTAAAGCGATCTCCCGATAACCGGTTCATCAATTCTCCTACTTTACCAGCACATATCCGGTAAGAACAGGCAATGTAATTCCGGTTACAGAGGAGGTGTTTACTTTCACCAACGAGTAGTTACTCAAATCACAGCATTCTGATTGATTGCGGTTATATACAAATTGCAAAGAATCTGTAACGGTATTGTTGAGCCGGAGGTAGTAGGTGGCGTAATCTTTATTCACAGTAAAGCCGGTGGTACATAAACTATCCGCCGTACCTGCTGCATTGCGGGTAATGTTAAACTGACGGGGTATCGATTCAATGGCTCCATTGGAGGCCTTGCGGGCAGTGATGGTTACATCAGCGGTGTCATACACTTTAAACGGCCCCATTACAATATTTTGTCCACCACTGTTATTGAGGCGTAAAGAGAAAGTGGGAGCAAGGGATTCGATACAAACTTCTTTTGCACAGTCGGTACCGCACTGTGTAAAGGCTAATAAACAAAACAATCCTGCTGCGGTGATCCGTAAATTCCTGTTCATGGAGCGAAGGTAAATGCTTTGCCTGAAATGTATTTTGAAGGATTGTTAAAAGCCACGCTGCTGTTTTTTTGATTCATCGCCCATCATCCATTGCAGCAGGAGTGAAAACAGGATAACGGCTACCGCCCCAATTACATTCAGCCACAAAAAGGAAATGATCTTCAGGAAATACACTGCAATCACAATTACTTCTGCCACCAGGGCGGAGGCAAATACGGCATTGGCCTGAACATGTTTGATATAAAAGGCCACGAGGAAGATACCGAGTATTGTACCGTAAAACCAACTGCCTAGGATATTCACCGCTTCAATTAAACTGTTGCCGAGGTTATACGCAAAAAAAGCAATCACAATGCAGAACAAGCCCCAGAATAAGGTGTAAATTTTACCCCACTTGTATTCCTGCTCCGGGCTCAATTCTTTTTTGGAAAATTGTTTATGAAAATCGCACATGGTGCAGGAGGCAAGGGAATTTAAAGCAGCGGCTATACTACCCCATGCCGCCAGGAAGATGATGGCAATAATCAAACCCACCAGCCCTGCAGGCAATACATCCCCTACAAAATTCAGGAAAATGTAATTGGTATCATTGGTATCGGCACCCGGGCTTGCTTTGCCCACAATTTCCCGAACCTCTTTGCGTAAACGATTTCCTTCTGCTTCCAGATGCTGCAATTGTAGGCGTTGTTGCTGGATGAGGGGTGCATTCTTTTCCTTTACGGCCACTGCCAGTTGCTCCACCGCCTGTTGTTTGGATTGTTGCAGCAGCATGTATCTGGATTCAGCAGTGCTATAGGCTCCTGCGTAATTACTTTTCAACACCACGGCTTCCTGCGCCTTATTAAAAAAAACAGGAGC
>JBJXDV010000058.1:0-14874 GCA_046153465.1 Chitinophagaceae bacterium | reverse complement strand
GATTGCCGGCTTCACCCTTTCGTACAGATAATTGGAAAATAAAATCGCAGCGATAATTTTTATAAAATAGTATGCATGAAAATGTAGCTATTGATCGGCAAGGTGTAACTGATACCTGGACGAATGAAAATGTCAAAGCTGCCATTAAAAACAAAGGCATTCAATTAATAAGTTATAAGGATTTACTCAGCATTCATTATTTTTTCTACCTAAACATTTCTTCGTGAGCAAGCAATCTGTACTAATAATTATATTGGTCGCGGGCCTTCATACTGTAACCATTGCTGGTGGACCATTGCAGCCTGCTGCGTTAACTTGTGAGTATATTCGAAATCCATTAGGTATTGATACTCGTGTGCCAAGGCTTTCCTGGAACTTCACTGCAAGTAAAAACAATCAATTTCAATCAGCATATGAAATAATTGTTAGCGACAATTTCGATGATATCCAACAAGGCAAAGGAAATTATTGGTCTACCGGTAAACTAGTTTCAACACAAAGCCTGCATTTACAATATAAAGGAAGCCCTCTTCATTCAACAACAAAATATTATTGGCGGGTAAAAGTATACAATGGTACGGGTGAAGTATCCGATTGGAGCGAAATAGCTTTTTTTGAAACGGCTATGTTGGATGCTTCGGATTGGACAGGTGAGTGGATCAATGATGGAAGCATTCAACCTGCAAAAAATGAAGACTTCTTTAAAGACGATCGTATGCCGTTGTTTCGAAAATTATTTTTAGTAGGGAAAAAAATGGTTTCGGCAAGGTTATATATCAGCGGACTTGGATACTATGAAGCTTTTTTAAATGGCCAAAAAATAAGTGATCATGTGCTGGATCCGGGGTTTACCACTTATGTTAAACAAGCATTGTATGTAGTGCATGACATAACCTCCTTAATGAAAAAGGGATATAATGTGGCGGGTATTCAATTGGGAAACGGCTGGTGGAACCCGTTACCTTTTAAATTTTTTGGAAGATGGGACCTGCACGATTATCAGCAGAGTGGCAGGCCTTGTGTAAAAGCAGAAATACAGGTGCACTATTCAGATGGTACCATAGAAAAGATTGTAACCAATGAGAGTTGGCAAACTATTGCCGGACCCATTTTGCGCAACAATATCTATATCGGTGAAACTTATGACGCAAGGCTTGAACAAAAAGATTGGATGCTTCCAAAAACAAGTACTGGCTGGAAAAATGCGGTTGCTGTGCGTGGACCATCGGGGATGCTTACCTTTCAGATGCAACCTGCCATAAAAGTTACCCGAATTATAAGACCAATTTCTATAAGAGAATTTAAACCGCGGTTATACATTATTGATATGGGACAAAATTTTGCCGGAGTGGCAAGAATAAAGGTGAAAGGGCCCTCAGGAACAAAAATTACCATGCGTTTTGGCGAAGCTTTGTTTGCAGATAGCTCACTAAATGTCATGACTTCGGTAGCAACACAAATAAAAAAAGGAAGTATTAGAGCAGAACCAGGTTCTCCTGAAACAATGTGGCAGGAAGATAACTATATATTAAAAGGAGGGGCCCTGGAAACATGGCAGCCAAAATTTACTTTTCATGGGTTCAGGTATATAGAAGTAAGTGGCTGGCCGGGTAAACCTACGTTAGATGATTTTGAAGGATTACGAATGAATTCAGCTGTGCAACCAACCGGAAGTTTTTCCTGCTCCAATGATTTATTTAATAAACTGCATGAAGCGATTCAATGGACATTTTTGAGCAATATATTTAGTGTACAATCTGATTGCCCCGCCCGCGAAAAAATGGGATATGGCGCAGACATGGTCGTTAGTGCCAATGCTTTTATGTATAATTATGATATGGCGAACTTTTACAGCAAATCGGTAAGAGATTTTGCCAACGAACAGCGGCCGAAAGGAGGAATGACGGAGATTGCCCCGTTTACAGGTATTGCTGACCGTGGCTATGGTGATTTATCGGGGCCATTAGGTTGGCAATTAGCATTTCTTTTTCTTCAAAAACAACTATATGAATTTTATGGCGATAAAAGAATAATTGAAACATATTATCCTGCCCTGCAAAAGCAAATAGCTTTTTTGCAAACACAGGCTCGTGATAATTTGTTTGATTGGGATATCAGTGATCATGAGGCCCTCGATCCCAAGCCGGAAGGATTATCGGCATCTGCATTTTATTATCACCATGTAAAAATTGCTGCCGAATTTGCAAGTTTATTAGATAATAAAGTTGATTCAGCCCGTTATCAAAAACTTGCACAAAGAATCAAAGAAAGTATTATAGAAAAATATTTGATTCCAACTACCGGTCGGTTTGATAATAGTACACAATCGGCACAGCTCTTTGCACTTTGGTATGAATTCAGTCCTGAAAAAGAAAAAAGCTTTGATGTATTATTAAAAGAGTTGGAACGTCATCACTGGCATATTTCTACGGGGATATTTTCAACCCAAATGTTTTTTGATATAATGCGTCTAAACAACCGAAACGATATAGCTTATCGCATAGCTAATCAAAAAGATTTCCCCGGTTGGGGATTTATGTTGGAAAATGAGGCTACCACACTTTGGGAAACCTGGAACTTTCCGGGTACAGTTTATTCGATGAATCATCCGATGTTTGGATCTATCGACGAATGGTTTTACCGATCATTGCTGGGAATAAATGCTGCATCACCCGGATTTGAAAAAATAATTATCAAACCACAACCTGTTGATGAACTATCCTGGGCCAAAGGAACCTATCAATCGATTCGGGGGCTGATAAACGTGGAATGGAAAAAAAATGAATCAAGCTTTCTATTGAATGTTTCTATCCCCCCGAATACCACAGCAGAGATATGGATACCGGGTAAGAAGCAACGGATCATTAAACAAGATGGAATAACAATGCAGGATTTACGATTTGAAAATGGCTATGCAATCACTCAGGCAGGTTCAGGCAATTATATATTTTCCGTTAATTAAAGAATGGATTGGCGATTTTGCAACATTTTTTGATTCGTAAAAATTCGCATTGTTGAATTTGAGTCATAGTTAATAATATACTGCTGGCTGAACTATTTTCGAAATAAACTCTATCACTCATGAATTCCTTCCCCCTTTAAGCCGTACTTTTATTTTATGATATTGTCAAGGGATATTCTTAAATATATTAATGTTGCTGAAGTTCAGGTGCCACACCATTCAATATTTGATCTTCCTGAAAAAGTCATTCAGTTTGGAACCGGGGTTTTGCTTCGTGCGTTGCCCGACTATTTTATTGATAAGGCAAACAGAAATGGTGTTTTTAATGGTCGGATTATAGTTGTGAAATCTACTGATAGCGGCGAAGCCTCTGCATTTGAAAAACAGGATAATTTGTATACTCTTTGCATACGCGGACTTGAGCATGGAAAACCTATCGAAGAAAATAGTATCAATAGTTCGATCAGCCGCGTTTTATCCGCAAAAACACAATGGGAAACTATTTTGCAGACAGCGCATCTGCCACATCTCTCCATTATTATTTCCAATACTACCGAAGTAGGTATTCAATTGGTGAAAGAAACTATCCATCAAAATCCACCTTCTTCGTATCCGGCAAAATTATTGGCATTTCTATTTGAACGGTTTACTGTATTTAATGGAACTGCTGAGAGCGGAATGATCATTATTCCTACAGAATTATTGGTTGATAATGGAAAAAAATTAAAGTCTATTGTAGTGGAGCTTGCAACTTTTAATAACCTGAGCAACGAATTTATTCTTTGGTTGAAAAATAGTAATAGCTTCTGCAGTTCATTGGTAGATCGCATTGTACCAGGCAAACCAATACCTGCTCAAAACAAGCAATGGGAATCAACATTTGGTTATGAAGATAATTTAATGGTCGTAGCGGAAGCATATCGTTTATGGGCAATTGAAGGCAACGAGCAGGTACGGTCGGTATTATCTTTTGCTGCCTTTGACGAGGGCGTTGTGATTGCACCCTCTATTGAATTGTTCAGAGAATTGAAATTGAGGATGCTGAATGGTACACATACCTTGAGTTGCGGCCTGGCATTTTTAAGCGGTTTTGAAACAGTAAAGCAAGCAATGAATAATGAATGGATGTGCCAATGCATTAGTAAAATAATGATGAATGAAATTGCGCCGGCCATACCTTTATCGATTGATAAAAAAATATATGAAGATTTTGGTAATAAAGTAATGGATCGCTTTCGAAATGAAGCCATCGAACATCAATGGATAAATATCACACTTCAATATACCTCCAAACTTAGAATGCGGGTGGTACCCGTATTGAGTAAGCATTACCAGTTACATCAATCACCTCCGGTGTATATTGCTACTGGCTTTGCAGCCTGGTTTTTATTTATGCGAACGGTAAAGAAAGAAGGTGACCAGCATTTCGGAGTTCATGCTGAAAAACAGTATCCAATAAAGGACGATCATGCAGCTGAATTATGTGATTATTGGAATAAGCATCCTGATGGTACAAAACTGGATACTATATTGCGTGATACTGCTATTTGGGGAGAGGATCTTGACGGACTGCCCGGATTTACAGACGCAGTAGATGAAAAGTTACAGCAAATGCTGAAGGAAGGGGTAGTTAAAACGATTCAGTTAATTCAATCAAAAAAAACAATTGCCTGATATGAAAGAGCGTGTATTAAAAGTTCATCCCAAGGATAATGTTTTGGTGGCCCTTTCCAATTTAACAAAGGGAGAAACCGTTATGTACAAAGGAGAAGCATTTTTATTGCAAGATACTATTGGAGCAAAGCATAAATTTTTTACTAATGACTTAAAGAAGGGCGACCCTGTAATCATGTATGGTGTATTGGTAGGAAAGGCACAGGAATTTATTCCAAAGGGGGGGCTGATGACGACTTCAAATATTAAGCATGCCGCTGATCCTTATGCGTACAGAGGTTTTAAATATGAGTGGAAGGCGCCGGACGTATCTAAGTATGAAAATAAAACCTTTAACGGGTACCATCGTAGTGATGGCAGGGTAGGTACAGCTAACTACTGGTTATTTATTCCCACTGTTTTTTGTGAAAATAGAAATTTGGATGTAATTCGTGAAGCATTGCATAATGAATTGGGTTATGGGGTTACGGATAAATACAAACAGTATACGCACCAGTTGGTTCAGGCATATACTAAAGGAGATGACATCGGTAAAGTAGATATTAGTCCTTCCCTTTATACTACCAACCGTCTCTTTAAAAATATTGACGGTATTAAATTTCTAAATCATCAGGGCGGTTGCGGAGGAACCCGTCAAGATGCTGCTATTCTTGGAAAGTTATTGGCTTCTTATGCCGATCATCCAAATGTGGGGGGAGTAACCGTTTTAAGTTTAGGTTGCCAGAATTTACAAGTGCAGGATTTGGTAAATGAGTTAAAACAACGTAATCCCAATTTTAATAAGCCTCTGTATATTTTTGAACAGCAACAATCACAAAGTGAAGAGCAGTTGATTGCTGAGTCAATTCGAAAAACATTTGAGGGATTGGTTGAAATAAATAAACTGGAAAGGAAACCTGCGACCCTGGATAAATTATGTATTGGCGTAAAATGCGGCGGTAGCGATGGATTCAGCGGTATTTCGGCTAACCCTGCGGTTGGGTATTGCAGTGATTTATTGGTTGCACTAGGTGGGAAAATTTTACTGGCTGAATTTCCTGAACTCTGTGGAGCCGAGCAGGAATTGATTGATCGGTCAGTGAATGAAGCAACGGCCAATAAGTTTATTGATCTTATGAAAAGTTATGATGCCATTGCTCATAGTGTAGGTTCCGGGTTTCATATGAATCCATCTCCTGGAAATATTAAAGATGGTTTGATAACTGATTCTATTAAAAGTGCCGGGGCAGCTAAAAAAGGTGGTACATCACCGGTAGTAGATGTGTTGGATTATACAGAGCCAGCCACAAGGCCGGGTTTAAGTTTAGTATGTACACCGGGGAATGATGTGGAAGCTACCACGGGAAAAGCGGCATCGGGTGCAACCTTAATCTTATTCACTACAGGGTTAGGTACACCAACAGGTAACCCGGTTTGTCCTACTATAAAAATTTCTACCAATTCAGCGCTTACGAAACGAATGGGAGATATTATTGATATTGACACAGGTCCAATTATAGAAGGCGAAAAGACAATAGAACAAATGGGAGAGGAAATTTTAGACTATTGTATTAAGGCTGCCAGTGGAGAAATAATTCCGAAGGCCGTATTGTTGAATCAGGATGATTTTATTCCCTGGAAACGTGGAGTATCTTTATAATAAACGAGTTGATGAAAAAATTCTTGGATGATAATTTTTTATTAGAAAACAACACTGCTGAGCGACTTTACCATGAGTTTGCAAGCCCGATGCCCATTATTGATTATCATAATCACTTATCACCGGCACAAATAGCTGGTGATATTAATTTTGAAAACATAACACAAGCCTGGTTAAGTGGCGATCATTACAAATGGCGAGCTATGCGGGCCAACGGTATTAGTGAAAACTTTTGTTCGGGTAATGCAACTGATACAGAGAAATTTGAGCAATGGGCCGCGACTGTTCCATATACGTTGAGAAACCCACTCTATCATTGGACGCACCTGGAATTGCAACGATATTTTGATATTCGCAAAACACTGTCACCCGCTACTTCTAAAGAGATTTATGAAGAATGTAATCTTAAATTAAAAACCAGCAATTATTCAGTAAGAAACCTGCTGAAAAGAATGAAGGTGCAAGTTCTTTGTACCACGGATGATCCTGTTGATTCCCTTGAACATCATCAACAAATCAGGGAAGAAAATATTGATATAAAAGTATTTCCCGCCTTTCGTCCCGATAAGTCAATGCAGGTAAATGATGCTACTGCTTTTAATATATACGTAAATAAATTGGAAGAGGCTTCCAATATTTCTATAAACAATTATTCAACTTATTTATTGGCACTAAAAAAGCGTCATGATTTTTTTGGGTCAATGGGTTGCACGGTGTCTGATCATGGATTAGAAAAAATGGTAGCTGCAGACTTTACTGAAACAGAAGTGAAAAATATTTTCGAAAAAATTCGCCGGGGAAAAGATCTTCTGCCGGAAGAAGAAGTCAAATTTAAATCGGCGATGTTAGTTCAGTGTGCGTATTGGAATTGGGAAAAGGGTTGGGTGCAACAATACCATATCGGCGCAATGCGTAATAACAATACACGCATGTTTGCCAAATTGGGTGCCGATACTGGTTGGGATAGCATTAGTGATGTGGAGCAGGCAAAAGCTCTTGGTAAATTTTTAGATCGGTTAGATAAGGATAACAGGTTGGCAAAAACGATTCTTTATAATTTGAATCCGGCTGATAATGAAATGATGGCTACCATGGCAGGTAATTTTAATGATGGATCAATTGCAGGAAAAATTCAATGGGGATCTGCCTGGTGGTTTTTAGATCAGAAAGACGGCATGACCAATCAGCTTAATATACTTTCCAATATGGGTTTGATAAGTAGGTTTGTGGGAATGCTGACTGATAGCCGAAGCTTTTTATCTTTTCCACGGCACGAATATTTTCGACGTATACTCTGTAATTTATTTGGAACAGAAATTGAAAAAGGCGAATTACCTAATGATATACCATGGGTTGGTAAGGTGATTCAGGATATTTGTTATAATAATGCACAAAAATATTTCGGTTGGTGATGAAAAAAGTTTTATCCTTTGGGGAATTACTACTGCGCCTCTCTCCTGTATTGGAAAACCAATGGATTCAAACTGCGACAATGCCTGTGTATATTGGTGGCGCTGAATTAAATGTAGCCCAGGCATTGGCAAAATGGGATATTCCGGTAAAATATTTCACTTCCATACCCGATCATTACCTTTCAAAATAAATAACAGCCTATATCGCTGCAAAAAATATTGATGTATCGGCTATTCAGTTTTCGGGTAACAGAATAGGATCTTATTATTTACCGCAAGGAGTTGATTTAAAAAATGCAGGGGTAATTTATGATCGTGATTATTCTTCCTTTGCTTGCCTTCAACCTTCAACCATAAATTGGGATATTATTCTGCAAGATATTACCTGGTTACATTTCAGTGCTATTAGTCCCGCATTAAATGAAAACACAGCTGCTATTTGTAAAGAAGCATTGATAGAAGCCAGGAAAAAGGGCATAACTATTTCCATTGATCTTAACTATCGTTCGAAACTCTGGCAATACGGAATGAACCCGGTATCAATAATGCCCGAATTGGTAACCTATTGCAATGTGGTGATGGGTAACCTTTGGGCTGTGGAATCTTTACTTGGCATTCGTTCTGTTATCAAAGAAAGTACAGGCAAAACTAACCAGGAACTGATAAGTGCAACGGGCGAAAGTATGAAGTCGATTCATCTTACTTTTTCTTCGGTGTCTACCATCGCGTATACATTTAGGCTAGATAAATCCTATTTTGCTGTAATGCAGCATGGGCGAGAAAGAGTTATTTCAAAAGAAATTGAATTGAGGAATACTATTGATAGAGTTGGGAGTGGAGATTGTTTTATGGCCGGACTAATCTTTGGGCTCACCAATAATCATCCTTTGCAGGATATTATCGACTATTCCGCTTTTGCAGCGGTTGAAAAATTATACGAAAAGGGCGACGCAACTACCAGAACAGAAAAAGATATTAGAGCTATCATGAATAGATAAAAGTAGTTTGTACTAGATTCAGTTTATCGTGAGCATGGTTTGTAGTAGTATAAACATTGAATATTATTATTAATGATGTTGTATTCAATGTTCAATAAGTTTATTTAATCAACCATCAAGATGCAGCAATCGATAGGAAATTACAGGTGGACAATATGCAGCCTGGTATTTTTTGCCACTACCATTAATTATCTGGATCGGCAGGTAATATCCTTGTTGGTGGAAGACTATTTAACACCTGAGTTTAAATGGAGCGAAACAGATTATGCTAACATTACTGTTTCTTTTCAATTGTGTTATGCACTTTCAATGGTATTTGTGGGGAGATTGATTGATAAACTGGGAACAAAAATTGGTTATGCTCTTTCCTTATTTCTTTGGAGTATTGCTGCAATGGCGCATGCATTAATAAAAACTACCACAGGATTTTTTGTAGCAAGGGCTGCCTTGGGAGTAACCGAATCGGGTAATTTTCCCGCCGCTATAAAAACAGTGGCAGAATGGTTTCCTAAGAAAGAAAGAGCACTTGCTACAGGCATTTTTAATTCGGGTGCAAATATTGGTGCTATCATTGCACCACTCACGGTGCCGTATATAGCAACTTTATGGGGTTGGAGGGCTGCGTTCTTTATTACTGGCGCTATCGGATTAATCTGGTTAATCTTTTGGTTTTGGCTCTACGAAATTCCTAAAAGACAAAAGCGACTGTCTAAAAATGAACTTGAGTTTATTCACAGTGATGAAGAGGAACAAAAAATAGCGGCATCTAATCCTGAGTATTCATTTGCATGGACAAAGCTGCTTTCTTATAACCAAACATGGGCATTTGTATTAGGCAAATTTCTTACGGATGGCATTTGGTGGTTTTACTTATTCTGGTTGCCAAAATTTTTAAAGGCTGGGTTCGGACTTGTGAAAAGCGATCTATCACTTCCTATCGCATTAGTATATACGATTGCAGCCGTTGGAAGTATTTTTGGTGGATGGTTGCCGATGCGCTTAATAAAAAATGACTGGCCTGTATTCAGGGCGCGTAAAACTTCTATGTTAATTTATGCTCTTTGTGCATTACCGGTAGTTACCGCCCAGGTATTAGGCGAGCAGAGTATGTGGTTTGCGATTATTATCATTGGTTTTGCAGCAGGTGCTCATGCAGCATGGAGCGCCAATATTTTCACGACTGTTTCAGATATGTTTCCGAAATCAACAGTTGGAACAGTGACCGGACTCGGTGGAATGGCGGGTGGATTAGGAGGTATAGTAATTTCTAAGTCGGCCGGCTATTTGTTTGATCATTATAAATCACTTGGGCATATTCAAACCGGATATGTTATCATGTTTATTATTTGTGGAGTTGCCTATATCGTTGCATGGTTTATTATGCACCTTCTTGTACCAAAAATGCAACCCGTAAAATTATAAAGTACTCGTTTTAAAAACTATCTTTAATCTTCATCTTTATTAAACGGTATTGTTTTGAAAAGAAATATTCTTTTTATTTTAATTTTTACGTTTCATTCGATAAGTAGTGCATGCAGCCGACATATTGAGATAGAAACAATACCGGATGGTTACGATAGTATCCCGGTAATTAAGTCTGTTGAACCGCTTCTTAAGGAAGCCTCCGGAATTGCGGATAGCAAAAAAAATAAAGGTATGCTATGGGTTGAAGAAGATAGTGGCAACCCTCCTCAATTACATTTGCTGACACATGAAGGGAAAATTCTAAAGCAGGTATTTATTAAGAATGCCATCAATCGCGATTGGGAAGATATTTGCCTGGCTGATGGTAAAATTTATATCGGTGATATTGGCGATAATGCG
The DNA here is from genome assembly GCA_046153465.1 of Chitinophagaceae bacterium. Lineage (GTDB taxonomy): Bacteria > Bacteroidota > Bacteroidia > Chitinophagales > Chitinophagaceae > Endoryza. Next base: position 4,365 of record JBJXDV010000058.1, on the reverse strand, counting down.
CAGGTAAATGATGAATACGTTATTTATATTTTTGATGAACCACTTTCTACCATAGATACAGTGTTTGTGTTTGAAAAAATTCGGTTTAGGTATGTTGATGGGCCGAGGGATGCGGAAGCTTTTTTTGTGGATAATCTTACAAAAGATATTTACATTATTACAAAAAGAGACAATCCGTCAAAAGTATACAAGCTCAGTTATCCATATAGCGATACGTTATTAAATATTGCGGAGCAAGTGGCTGCATTAACCTATACCGGAGTAGTGAGTGCAACAGTATCTCCAAATGGTAAGGAGATTATTCTTAAAACCTATATTGGCTTGCAGCAATATATACGAGGAGCCAATCAAACGATTGTTGATGCCTTAAAAAATAAATACGTTGCACTTCCTTATAAAATGGAACCCCAGGGTGAGGCTGTTTGTTTTGCTGCGAATAATACAGGGTATTTTACGCTCAGCGAAAAAGGATTTGGTTCCGTCGTCAATTTGTATTTTTATCGAAAGAAATAGAGAATGGCCTCCATCGGTAGTATGCGCTTTCTCTATTCTCAATACTCTATTCTTTATTTTTTATTCTCCATTCTCCATTCTCCATTCTCTATTCCCCTAAACAACCTCCACCAGTTCTTCCATAGTAATTCCCACATGGCTTTCATCATATACACAATCGCCATTTTTGATCAATAGTACCTGGGGTGATTCGTGAAATACATTAAACTCATCGGCAACTTTGTTGGAGATAGATCGAAACTTTATCAGGTCGAGGTAATAAAATTCAATAGACACAGGGGCTTGTTTTTTTTCCAACCTACGTTTAATCATTGAGCTGATGCTGCAACGGGTACTGTGCTTAAAGATCAGTTGGGGAATTATTTTTGACCTGTCTTTAATTTCTTTCAATTGCTCGTCGTCGGTAAAATTAATCCAGTTGATTGCCATACTTAATTTCTTATAAAACTTTGTGATAGGATACCTTTTGGTGCAGGAAACGCAAATTTATTCATAGGCCAATGAATAAATTTAGTGATATATAAAATAATCGTAACAATCATAAAGTAGAATGGGATTGTTGAGGTTTCCATATAAGAAAAAGGTTGCCGGTGAGACAACCTTTGAAAAATATTGATAAATCAATTGATTTAGCGATGGCCGTATCCTAAAAATCCCTGTGTAGCTCTACAACCGCCCTTTGAAGTACTGCATGAAGCAACTGTAAATAAAGTTACCAATGCGAGAAATGTAATAATGAATGTTCTTTTCATTTTGTGGTATTTAAAATTAAGAAATAAGCCTAATGAATAAAAGGGCTTATCGATCACCAGGTGATTCAATAGAGTAGGATAAAAACTTTTTAAAAGGGGGAAATTTCGGAGGGATTGGATAAATACCGTAGTAAAGAAAAGAAGAAATTCTGGTTTATGCAAGTTTTCAGAGACATCCTTTTATAAATTTCTCCTAAAAATCATCTTAAAACTGATGGTGTATGAATATTCATTGCGGGGGAGAAACCATTATTTGTACCTTTACCTTTTATAAATTGTAGAAAATCAGCAGGAAATAATAGGGCTTTGGAATCAAATTCTCTACCTGCACATTGAGTAAACTAATTTCATTTCTGATGCTTCAATTAACAAAGCCATTAGCTTTTATCGACCTTGAAACAACCGGCATAAACCTAAGTACTGATCGTATTATCGAAATTGCCATTGTTAAAATTACAACAGATGGCAATCAGGCAATAAAACGAAAGCTCATTAATCCTGAAATGCCCATACCGGCCGGTTCCACCGAAATTCATGGAATTACTGATGAAATGGTTAAATCGGCTCCTACTTTTAAACAGGTATCTAATGAAATAAAACAGTTTATTGAACATTGTGATTTGGGTGGATACAATTCTAATCGCTTTGATATTCCTCTATTGGCAGAAGAATTTTTACGGGCAGGATTAGAATTCGATCTGAACGGAAGAAGACTTGTGGACGTGCAACGCATCTTTCATTTAATGGAACAGCGTACACTTGGTGCAGCATATAAATTTTATTGCGCTAAAAATTTAGATGGAGCCCATAGTGCGGAAATAGATGCTATCGCTACCTGGGAAATATTACAGGCCCAGTTAGAAAAATACAGTCAATTGGGTACTACAGTGGAATCAATTTTGAAAGTGACAGGTGATGAGGACCTTGTTGATTTTGCCCGGCGTTTTGTAATGGAAAAAGGAGTAGAAGTATTCAATTTTGGAAAACATAAGGGTCGACCGGTTACCGATGTATTAAAAGCCGAACCTCAATATTATGATTGGATGATGAAAGGTGATTTCCCTTTGCATACTAAACAAAAACTAACGGAGATTTTGAATCGCACGCTGTTAAAGAAGGAATAAAAAGAGCCTGGTTTTTATTTTACCAATAGAAAGAATCCTAAAATTTGTATTTTCAATATTCTAATGTTATAAGTGTTATTGGAAAAAATTGTTATCATACCTACTTATAATGAGCGGGAAAATATTGCCGGCATCATACAAGCGATCTTTGCGCTTGATGAAGAATTTCACGTACTGGTTATTGATGATGGCTCTCCCGATCATACTGCGCAAATAGTAAAAGAATTACAGGAAAATTTTCAGAACGAATTATTTCTGGTTGAACGATCCGGAAAATCAGGGTTGGGAACTGCTTATATTCATGGGTTTAAATGGGCCCTTCAAAAAGGATATAACTATATTATTGAAATGGATGCCGACTTTTCGCATAATCCAAAAGACTTGAGAAGATTGTATGAGGCTTGTAAAAATGGAGCCGATCTATCAATCGGTTCACGGTATGTAAAAGGAGGTGGAACCGTTAACTGGCCCTGGGACAGGAAAATATTATCTCAGGGAGGATCTTTATATACAAGGTTGATTACTTGGATTCCGGTGAAAGATACCACAGCCGGTTTTGTTTGCTATCGTCGCGAAGTACTGGAAACAATTAATCTTGATAAAATTACTTTCCTGGGTTATGCATTTCAAATAGAAATGAAATTTGCAACCTGGAAATTAGGTTTCAAGATAAAGGAAGTGCCAATTATTTTTGAAGATCGGAAATATGGAACTTCTAAGATGCATAAAGGCATCGTAAAAGAAGGTATCCTGGGAGTATTAAAATTACGCTGGTATAGCTTGTTTAAAGACTATAGAAACCGTGTTAAAAATAATACTAATAACTTTTCCTCTATTTCTAAGGAAGAAGCGGTGTTAAATTCCAAATAAAGCTTCATTCTTTTCCCGCATCTTTGCGGCTATCATGAGCAAAGCATTTATACAGTTACATGTTGCTGTTTTTTTAGCAGGTTTTACAGGTATACTTGGCAAACTTATCTCCTTAAATGAAGGGTTGTTAGTTTGGTACCGTTTACTAATAACCGCCGTAAGCATGTGGATTCTTTATTCTGTAACGAAAAAGATACAAGCTGTTTCCCCAAAAGACAGACTTAAAATCAGCGGAGTAGGTTGTATTGCAGCTATCCATTGGGTTAGTTTTTTTGGTTCAATAAAATATGCAAACATATCCGTAGCATTAGTCTGTTTTTCAGCGATAGGTTTTTTTACTGCGTTATTCGAACCAATTATCACAGGTAAAAAATTTTCATGGAAAGATAGCCTCTTGGGATTATTATGTATACTTGGAATTTATATTATTTTTCATTTCGACCCGCAATACAAAACCGGAATAATCATCGGAATGATTTCTGCCATGCTGGGTGCTCTCTTTCCAATCTTCAACAGGCAATTTTTACAACGGATAAATGCAGAAACGGTTATTACCTACCAAATAACGGGTGGATTAGCCGGATTAACAATCCTTATGCCTGGTTACCTGCAGTTGTTTCCTGTCAAAACAATGATTCCTACAGCAAGCGATTGGGGCTGGTTACTGGTGCTTTCCTGGATTTGTTCTGTTTGGGCCTTTCAACTTTCGGCGAATGCCCTGAAAAAAATATCGGCTTTCACTGTTAATCTCTCGTATAACCTGGAACCGGTTTATGGTATTTTGCTAGCCTTCCTTGTTTATAAAGAAAACAACTTTCTTGATAGGAGTTTTTATCTTGGACTTTCTTTGATAATTCTTGCAGTTGTAGTGCAAACACAAAGAGTTTATATGAATAGCAGATTAAATCCAGGATAGGGATAGAAAATTTATCATTAATATTTTTATAATTTTTTTTGGCTTCTAACGGTCATATGAAAATGTTTGCTGGCGAGGAGACTTATATTGTTCATTGCAAAAAGTCAGAACATAGGGTATATACCGTTTCTTTTAAACAACATCAACTAACTTCATAAAAAAATAAGTGGTATGAAATACACACTATCCA
>JBJXDV010000057.1:0-11935 GCA_046153465.1 Chitinophagaceae bacterium | reverse complement strand
AAAAAATTTAAAAACAAGTTAGCTTATTGAAACATAATATCCATAACATCGCTTCTTATTAGTAGCCCACTTTCTCCAAACAACCTACATAACCAATTTCACCAAGAGAATAATAAAGCATTTTTGTTGCCAGGTAGCAAAGATACTATCCCACAATAGTTGCCTGTCCGAATGTCACGGCCGAACGGACGTTGCACTCTTGTAGTATTAATGCAACATGCAGCAGGAAGTAAACATTCTTTATTTGTTTTGTTAATCCAAATAAAAATAAACGCATGATCGATTGATTCTGTTTTATATATTTTATTAATGACTAGATTTTACTGAATCACTATGCTTTTTAGTAAGGATCGGGAAACAATAACTATTTCCGGCTTCGTATTACTCCAATTAGGCACAAAAAGTCGTAGCCAGTCCGTGGCAGGTTTCTTTCAGCTTATACAATTGACAAAATCTATCCATTTCAACGATTAGAGCCGAAACAGGCGATAAAAAAAGCCTCTGAGGAAAGGTATTGTAGATTGTCTCCTCCACTCAACTCATTTATTTACCGCCTGTAAAATGTCGAAAAAACAAGTGCCAAAAAAGGATGTTCGATACAACTCAGTACAGTCAAGGGTTTCACTCATAAAATTGTACTATTAAATAGCCATTACTACATTATCTTATACTACTTTGTTTTGCATAGTACCATGCGAGCCCTTATCTTTGTGTTATGAAAGTAGTCGAATAAAAAGGATTACTAAAAAACAAAGAATTAAACCAATAAAAATCATAATCATGAACACTCAACTAAAAAGCTTAATCCCAGTGATAAGCAAAACCGAAACAAAAACTAGTACGACTGGATTGTATGAAACAGTAGGCAACAACCTGAAACAACTCAACTCAATCACTGTAGCTGATTTATGGAACATTCAACGCGGTAAAAGAAGTATCTATCAAAGAAAATACTTTTCTTATTAACTAGAAAGGAACGCAGAATTTTTTACTGGCAACGGCTTAATCAATAAGTGGTTGCTTTTTCTTTTTAGACAATTTCAACCAACCTGCCTGCCAAATTTATTCTACCACAATTTTGTTTAGCTATAATAGATTTTTAAATAGCAATGATCAACAAAAAGAGGATGATTAATTCTATTTGCACGAACTGGAACTTTTTGTTGAATTAGGTGTTAAAATGAAAAATCAAAAAATATATTATGCAAAAGAATTTATTCTCTCTGCTGGCAGGATCAATATTAATGACAGCAACAATGGTAGCTTGTAACAGCGAAACCTCCAGTAAGCCAATGGCAGATACTACAGCCGTAGCAAAACCTGAAACCGTAGAACCAAAGGTAGAAGCTCCGAAAGATGTAATTGATGTTGCCGTTGGATCTCCTGACCATACCACATTAGTAGCAGCAATTACTGCAGCAGGACTGGTAGAAACATTAAAAGGCACTGGTCCATTCACGGTATTCGCACCAACCAATGCAGCGTTCAGTGCGTTGCCCGCAGGTACAGTAGATGGTTTATTGAAGCCAGAAAGTAAAGCGGCTCTTACAAACATATTGACATATCATGTAGTGGCTGGTTCAGTAAAAGCTGCTGACCTGAAAGATGGTCAAATGGTTAAAACCTTACAAGGTGGAGAATTGAAAGTATCTATTAAAGACGGAAAAGTAATGATTAACGGTGCAAATGTTACTGCAGCAGATCTTGCTTCGAGCAATGGAGTTATTCATGTAATTGATGCGGTACTAATGCCAAAAAAATAAGCAGTTTTTTTAGGATTGATATATTAAAAGGAGAGTAACGAAAGTTGCTCTCTTTTGGTTTACGCCATTCTATTCATCTGCAATAATTTCTTTTATACTTATTGTTTTGTAGAAAAAATCTTTTTATAAAAAATGTTTTTGGATTTTCTACTATAATTTATTTTACAAATGATACTTGCAAAAGAATTGGCAAAAACATTTTACAAAGGATTTGAGTAATAGTAAATATTACTGAGAATAATTGTTACTGCAGCACTGTAATAATAATACCAGTATTTACCGTAAGCACTGCCGGGCTCTCTACTCTTAAGCTGATACAACTGGCATTTACATTACCGATAACATTGTGCCGGATAATTACAATGGCACCAGGAGGTGGCACCGTATTACCTACCCAGGTGGAAGGACTGTTCCAGTTGCCATTAGCGGTGGTTACATAGTTAATTGAAGTAGTGTTGAAAAGGAATCCTGCAGGCGTTATTCTTGCTGAATAGATATCTGTGTTGGAAGTGGCGATGTTGCGGTCGTCTTCCCAGGCTACCAGCATAGTACCCGTGGTGCTGCGGATGATAACAGGATTTTGTGGAAAGGATAAAGGATTGGTACAAATACTTACACCGCCAGAAGTCCATTGTGCGGTGCCGTTAGCATTCAGCTTTTGACCCCTGATTACATTGCTACCTACACCATTATCAAATGTTACCCAGTTTAACACATAGTTCCCTGTACCATCGGCTGCTATAGTGCTGCTTCCATAGCCGCTCGCAAGCGCGCCATTTGCAACTATCGCAGTTGCTCCCCATGGCAGAGTTCCCGTACTGCTAATGCGTTGTGCATACATACCACCTATATTATTTACAAAATCATTTTCATCCCAGGAGGCTATTATTCCATTGGCGCCATCATACAACAGGTTGAATTTATTTTTATTTATCGCAGAAGAATTACTTACTGCCAATCCCCCGGCTGGCCACAGGAGGGTACCGCTGCCGTTTAACCTTTGTGCATAAAAATTTGCCGGGCCGTTATTATTGCTGCGATAGTCATAATATACAAGTATTATACCTCCGGCGCTGTCACTGATCATTGCTGTTCTGGTTTCATTAGTACCCAACGTGGTCTGGTTGAAAAGCTCGGTTGTAACTGCCGCATCTGCTGCGCCCCAAAGCCGGGTACCGGTACTGCTGAGGTGCTGCGCATAGATATCAATGTTATCATACTCGCCGTTCACGTCAATACCACTGTTACGCGCATCACTAAAACTGATAAAGGCGCCATTGCTGCCATCGCTTACAATAGAACTTATTGCCCTGATGCCTGCTGCTGTACTAACCAGAATACCTCCTCCCGCCCACTGTGCTGTACCGGTAGTATTGTACCGCTGTGCAAATACCTGTGCATAGGTTGGAGTATTCGCATTGGGGAGAAGCATTTGGTCGCTCCAGCAAACAATTAAACCCGTTGCATCCGTACAAATTTTAACTTCCGAAAAATAATGCCCGTTATCGGTATTTATCGCAATTCCTGGCAGCGCAAAAAGTTTAGCGCCAGTGTTGCTGATTCGTTGCAGGTAAATATTCGAACTGGTATCTGTAGTTTCTTCAACCCATGTTATATAAGCACCGCCGGCTCCATCGGGTACCAGGTCGTTTATCTCTGCAATGTCATTGCTAAGTGTAGTAAATATGAGCAACGGTGTGGCGGCAGTAGTCCAACTGATGGCACCAGTAGCAGTTTTTCGCTGCATATAAATTAGCTGTTTATTAAAAGTAATATCGTAGGCCAGCCATGCGAGGATAGCTCCACCAGAACCATCTGTAACCGAATAAATGGTTCTTTCCGTTTCTGGCGAATTGGAGATGGGATTATTTACGCTGGAAGGAATGCCATTCCATTGGGCAAAAATATTTTGAGCAAGGATTATAAAAAAGCAAGCAAGGATCAATTTTTTTTTCATGGCAGTTGGTTTATTGGTCAATCGGCTAACATAAATAGGAGTATACTTCCTCAAAAAATAAGCAGCAATTTTTATGAAGCTGTTCATCTGTTTCAAATTGTTGCCAGCAATTACTCTTCATAAGTAATTAATATACGAACTGGCTTGCTTAATATGTTAGCGCTGTTGCCGTTTTTATTGATAATCCAAACATCGCTATTGTTTACCTGCCAGTTATATTCATAGCCAGCTACGTCTAAGTAACTGGCTGGTATGTCTGCTGCATTGGCTAAATAAGTTAATAAAACTTGTACGCTTAAAATTTTAGAGCGGGTAAGGCCATGTGCAATCGTTACACTGCCAGTTTGCAATGCTGCAGAGGTGGTGGTAAGTTTTTTCATTTTAATAACAGGTGCTCCTTCGGTAGTTCTCCCCAATTGAGTAAATCCATTAATACCAATGTTACCGGTAGCACCTATTACTAAGCGATAGTCTGTGTTATCTGCAATACTCAACCCACCATCGGGAGTAATAGTTCCGAGTCCTCCTGCTCTTATATACCATTTATTTGAAGAAGCACCATTTTGCAAAGAAATTGCTGCAGCAAGGCCGCTACCCGTAGCTTCAGTTCCTTTAACAGATAATAAAGCAGTCGGTGAAATTTCACCAATACCTACAAATCCTTTTTCTACAATCAATGCTCTACCATCTATTCTGGGATGGCGGAATATTGCAGCTGTTGAGCTTGCATTATTAAAGGCACTAATGTCTAGCCCTATGCCACCAAATCCCAAAGCTGTTCCTTTGATTGCAATTCCAAAATCTGTAAGTGATTCTACACCATTTCCAAAACTAGATGAACCTAATATACCAACTGTTCCGCCTGTACCCTCAACACCAATGCCACCAATATTGGTTCCTTTTACTCCAGCGCCACCACCATTTGACGTTCCCAACACTCCATTACCAGAACCTACTGCACCACCAAAATTTTCGCCATATAATCCTACACCATCATATGAACTGGTGAGTCCAGCAATCGCAGAATATCCTAATGGTGAAAGATTACTATTAGTAATTTTTAAAACATATCCGCTTGCTACATTCATTGTAGTATCCAACGGTAGTCTAAATCCATTGAGCCAGTTCCAGTTAAGGCCATCATACCCTTCAAACCTATTGTTGTTGAAACGAATGGTACCGGGGCTATTTGTAACAGTATTACCTAAACGAATAGCACCGCTAACATCCAGTTTTTGCAATGGAGTGGGAATACCTATTCCAACGTTTTGAGCATACAATTTAATAGTAAGTGTCAAACATACTGCTACAAAAAAAATGATTTTCATATTTAAAAATTAATTTGATTAAGATCTATAACATATAATTAAAATTTGTCCGTTTCATTATGTTTTATGTTAATTAGATTTCATTCCGGAAGGTGCCTTTCTTTCTATCATAATTCAGTTCTTTTTTACCGGAGGTGAAGTTATAACTGGTATCAAACTACTTGGAACCCCGCCTGTACATCCTGCAATCTTTAAATCCACGGTTGAACCTGATGGTGCATTAAAACCAGTGGATAAGGTAATTTTAGTTCCTGCGCGGTAATGCACGTTAGTACCCAGGGTAGATATTATTACATTGCTTGTACCAATAGTATTTGCCGCCTGATAAAACTGTTGACCACCAATTGTTCCTGAAAGAATAAGATCAGGTACGCAGGATTGAAAAGGAGCGGTTCTCCAAATTCCTCTCCCAAAAGTTCCAATTAATACTTCAGGATTACCAATCGTCGGATTGTTCCTAAATTCAATATCGGTTACAGGAACACGTGGTAACCCATTATAAAAAGGAGTCCAGTCTGTCATACTGTTATTTCTTACATAAACTCCTATGTCTGTTCCAATATATACATTGCCTCCACCATCCATCTTTATGCAATTAATGGGAAGATTGGGTAATGTTCCACTTACGTTTTGCCAGGTAATACCTGCATCGGGTGATTTGTATACTTTCTTTCCAAGCCCATAACCAGCTACTGAAACCCATAATTCGGAAGAATTTACAGGGTTCACTGCAATTCCGGTAATTAATGCCCACGAACTAACGGGGAAGGTTGGTGAAATAAGTCCTGGAGGTGTAATATCAGTAATGCCTGGAGCGCCTGCCAAAATATTATCTGAACGAATAAGCACCGTATTACCGGCATAGATTCTATTTGCATTATTCGGACAAACAGATAATGCTCCGCTGCAATTGTTGCTATTTATTAAACTCCAATTACTACCCCCGTCTATAGATCTCCATAAGCCTGCACCACTTCCGGCATAGACGATATCTTCATTAGATGGATGCATAGCCAATAGTTTAAAAAAACTGAAATCACTGGGGATAGAAATATCAATATCGCCTATTCCGTCGGTTATGATAAATTGATTAACGGACCAATATGAATCATTTTGATTTTCTACGTCAGTAAGTACATCATATCCATCTCCTCCATAAAATATTTTATAATTATAAATATTATTACTCTCATCATCATCAAATTCAATAACTCCATTATCCTGCGCCCCACCCCAAACATGCCCATTTTCATTGACTCCTTCAATTTTATAAAACTGTGTAATTTGCAAGTTGTGAATTTGCACCCAATTATTTCCAACATCATTGGTCCAAGCCATACCGCCATCACAAGCAGCATAAAAGCGGTTATTCAATGGGTTTACAATTATCTGATGAATATCCGCATGTACATAATCAGCATCTCCATAATTTGAACTTAGGAAATCGTAGGTCCAGTCAGTAATTTCTGTCCAGGTACTTCCCCCATCGTTCGATCGCCAGATAGAAATACCTCCCATTAAAAGTTGGTTTGTATTTAACGGATTTACTGCAAGGGTTATATCGTAACCGGATTGGTTCCTGGCTGGTCCACCAGTTCCATATTGTGTACCGAAGATATTTGGCGTGTTACTTCGCAAACCAAACAAACCTCCACTATTATTTGATACAAAAAGCCCTATAAAAGGAGTAGCGCCAGAACCTCCTGCCAATAAGTAAACATTATTTGGAACAGCAGGTGAAACGGTGATCTCTATGCGACCATATCCGGATACGCTGGCCAACCCTGAATTTGAATAGTTAAACGTGGCTCCTCCATCAATGGAACGTGCAAATCCGTTTCCATAATTAAACGATAGGTAAATAAAATTGGGATCTCCTGGCTTGAATTCAATATCCCATACGATAGCTGTTGGGACAGGAGATCCAGCGTCAAATATTGTTATACGTGACCAACTGAGTCCTCCATCCTGGGTTCTGAATAAACCTGCGGTTGTAGCTGCATATAGAATATCAGGATTTGTTGGGTGTTGTTTTAAAGTATACCCGGCGTAATTCGAGTTGGTAGTTACAACTGTTGAAGTACCAGGCAATGGTGCCGTTTTATACCAGGTGGCGCCAGCATCATCCGATCGATAAATACCAGTACTGTACCTGATATATCCAAAAATATTTACCAAATAGCCAGGCAAATTACTATCTCCATCTCCACTTAAAATAAATAGACGGTTTGGATTTGAATAATCAACCACGATTCCGGATACTCCCAGGGAAGGATTGTATTGGTTCAATGCCTGCCAACTGGCACCATTATTAGTGGTACGCCACAAACCACCCGCAGGGGTACCCGCATAAAATAAATTCGGATTGGTAGGATGAAAAGCAATTCGATCAACGCGGCCGCAACCATTATCTACAAAATTAGGACCATAGGGTTGCCAGTCTCCATAAAATGAATTTCTTTCAATCGAATTAGACGGAATACCTGCTGAAAGCACCTCATCATATTTTTCAGTTACGTTTTCAACTTCGCCATCTGTATTCAAATGTCTTTCTGCAAACCAAAAATACCGGGTCCAGTATTTTAATTGCCGGTTAATTATTTTCGTTGCGATCGTATCTGAACCGGCCCGTTTCAACAGTTTTGTATAATAAGAATTAATTGTTTCCTTTTGTGTATAAAATTTAGTTTTACTCACCAATTGTGCCGCCAAATCATCCGGAACACTAATTTGAGAATATAACGGAAAAGCAGCTATCCAATAAAAAAATATGTATACTAATCTTTTTTTCATAAATAATTTTTGAAAATTACTTAACGATTTTTTCTAATTGCCCAACCCTTTTTTTCAATTCTTCATTTTCTTTTTTTTGCGCAATTACATAAAGCGTTAATTCTTCAATTTTCTCCATCATCTTTTTTTGGAGTTCCCCGACTTTTAGTCCATCCTTTTCAATTTCTGCAGCAGAGGGAATATTCGGCAAATGATTAAACTGAAGAATAAATTTTTCAAGCTCATACAATGAAGGAAGTTTGTATTCTTTATTAAAAACATAATCGGCCCAACCAGATTCAACAATTATTTCTTTGGCACGTATGTTTCCATTAACGGCTAATTTGTATAGTGGATTAATGAAATTAATTCCAATTCCTACCGGGCCATTAATTGTAGTGCCGCCTTCTGCAAAAACATATATTTTACGATTTGCCGCAGTGGTGCCGGAACCTACAATGGAAAGTGCATCCGTGGCAAAAGAATTATATCCAATTTTTCCGGCATTAATCTCTTTACCTGCTATGCCGGCGCCAAATTCTAAGGTGTTTGATCCTTGAATTTCCATTTTCCCGTTTACTTCTACCAGTGCATTACCAGTTATACCTGAAGTAACTTTGAATAATTGTTTATAAACGGTACTATTGATAGTATAGGATGAAATAGCAAATGCAGGAGAACCTTTTAGCGGAGTATCTTCTGGAATACCTAAGGTTAAAATATTGGGTTCCATAAATAGACCCCACCTGCCCAGCCCTATATAATTACCAGAAGTAAATGGGTCAAAGCCTTTGTTAACCATTGGACCATCAACAGCATTTAGCAATATGCCCTTGTTGCTCGATAAAAGTGAAATATTTCCCGATAAGATGGTTAGTTGTTCAGATGGAGTTGTTGTTCCAATACCAATACTTCCGGTATTGGTTATATTAAACCGGTATCCAGTATTATCGGCTATACTAAATCCACCACTTGGTGTAGTAGTACCCGTTGCACCGGCACGAAGGTACCATGCATTAAGAGAAGGAGCCGCGAGGTTTTGAATTTTAATGCTGGCAGATTCTCCATGAGTAGCCGTTTCTGTACCTACTACAGATAGTTTGGAACTGGGAGCTACGGTACCGATACCTACATTTTGTGAATGTAGTGTTACTGAAAATAAAAACCATCCAGTTACTATAATTATCTTTTTCATACAAGTGGTTTATAAAAAAATGAAGAAGAAATTTTATTCGCTATTTTTTTTACAGAAAACTTAATTTGTATCTATTGCCATTAAATGCTTTTAAAATAACACATTTTATTTTTTCAACTTTACTACTGCAAATTCGTATCGCAATGGCGTTCGGTGAACGCAATAGAAGAATTACTCCTTTAATCTTCGTAGCATCATTAGGATATTGGTATATTAAATTAACATTTGGAAAAACCGTATGCCTATTAATCTGATATTAGATACCCTGATATTTTACCAAAATGATTACTTGAATTTAATAAAGCAGTGCCCAGGTTAAAATTGCCCAGAAGAATAAAATAAATAATACCCGGCGCTGAAATATACACTTCGTTCACAAAACGCATAGATTTTCTGTAAATAAATTCTATGCTGGAAGACATATCCCTCTCAAAAGGTTCAGCGCCATCCCAAATAAGAAAATTCCTGGTGTCAATGTTTAATGTTAATCCAAGGTGCGCATATGACGGAGCCCCGTTTAATCGGAATTCTGCACTGTAAAATCCTTCAATATGATAAAGCCCCGAACGACTTACGGAAAGACCTGTAGGTCCAATGAATACGACAGCAGGATTGAGATTGTATACCGTCGTAGTTGTTACCGGCGGCACTATTAACGTATTACTGCTCCCGTTAAAATCGACTTCAAAGCGAACATTGTTGTTAAAAGCAGCATTTTGCCAAGTTGGTGCTGTAATACCATTTGAAGTAAGTACCTGGCCCGTTGTACCTGAGCTTCCCCCTACATTTATGGGGCCATTAAATGTAGTACCGCCTTCTGCAAAAAAATTTACTTTTCTGGTAGCAACCGTTGTACCTGCACCTATAATATCTAAAGCACCTGGGGTAAAAGTTTGATAACCGATTTTTCCTGCATTCAATTCTTTAGTCACACCGCCACCAAATTCTACTGTGTTTGATCCTTCTATTTTCATTTTTCCATCTACATGAAGTCTGGCTGTGGGACTGATTGTACCAATGCCAACATTTCCATCCCCCCGAAAAGTTGCAATAAATGCAGAATCTGATGAAATATCAAGGTAATGACCCTTATTAAATGGCGATTCATAAAAGCCTGACATTATTATACCAACAGGGTTATTAATCGTACTGAATCTTATTGAACCCGCACGGGAAGCAAAAGAGTCAAGCAACTGTATCCCCACTGTTGTATTGCTGCGATGATTTATCTGCAATCTGGCAACAGGCGTAGCTGTACCGATACCTACATTTTGCGTAAACACTGATATAGTAAGTAAAAACAAGCTAATTGTAATAATTATTTTTTTCATACACGTGGCTTATAAAAAATTAAACAAGAAATTTTTATCTTCTATATATTAAAATCGGAAGTTTTATTTCTTTTCTACTATTTCCAGCCGTTTGAGTAATGCCTTATTTATTTCTTGTTGCAATTCATTTTGTTTTTTTAGTACTTCTATCATTTCCTGCTGTTCTTGAATCGCTTTCACCATCGGTGCAATAAAATCGTTATACCGCACACTATACATACCTGCATCATCTTTGGCAATGATGCCATTATTGGTTGCACCAACGTTATTCAATGTTTCTTCTACCTCTTGCGCAATAAAACCATATTCAGTTTTTTTGCGTTGGTCGTTATTGCGGTAGTAAGAAACGGGGTGCAGTTGTTTTATAAAATCTAACCCGAGTGATGAGGTTTGAATAGCTGATTTTAATCGGCTATCGGAAGTAACTGTCCAGGCTACCTGTATACCTGCATACACTATACTTGCATTACCCATTCGTATCTGGTCATTTAATGCCGCATTGGGTACCTGGGCATTCCAGCCAATACCAATATTGTTGCCGCCTCCTAACACATTTCGTAATGCATCGTACCCAACGGCGGTATTGCCGCCTCCGGTTGCATTATACAAGGCGCCCATTCCATTGGCAGTGTTTGACGTACCAATTGTGTTTAAACGGAGTGCATCTGTTCCGGTAGCTGTATTGTTATTTCCCAAAGTATTTGAAAAAAGTGCGCCACTTCCATTGGCTGTATTTAAATCACCGTTTGTATTAGATCTTAGTGCTGCAATTACATTGGCTGTATTATAGTTTCCATCAACATTGGAATTAAGCGCTTCATAACCATTTGCCACATTGTTATTTCCAATTATGTTAAACCGAAGGGCAAAAACTCCATTGGCAGTATTATTAAATCCTGAAGTATTGTTACTAAGCGCTGAACTTCCATTTGCGGTGTTATAATTTCCATCAATATTGTGATTAAGTGCTCCAAATCCATTTGCCGTATTATGATCTCCATTTACATTGCTAACAAGTGATCCAAATCCATTTGCGACATTATTATTACCGTCTACGTTGGAAGATAATGCCTCATTCCCGTTAGCAGTGTTACCAGATCCATTTACGTTTCTATAAAGTGCCCTAAAGCCATTGGCTGTATTACCGTATCCATTTACGTTTTCATAAAGTGCTACGTATCCAATTGCAGTATTATAAATACCATTTACGTTTTTGTAAAGTGAATATGAACCATTGGCAGTATTATAGCTTCCTGTTGTATTTGAAAAAAGTGAGTTCGCTCCATTGGCAGAATTATAGATGCCAGATATGTTATTATGAAGTGCACTATCCCCATTGGCAGTATTATAATCTCCCGTTGTATTAAAATATAGTGCAGCAGCTCCATTAGCAGTGTTATTATTTCCATCTATGTTTGAAAAAAGTGCACTATCGCCATTGGCCGTATTTCTATTTCCGGTGGTGTTTGAAAATAGTGCGGCAACTCCGCTAGCTGTATTGGAATATCCCGTTATATTAAAAGAAAGTGCTCTTACTCCGATGGCAGTATTACTTCTTCCACTAATATTGGAGTAAAGTGTATTGTCGC
>JBJXDV010000056.1:0-15913 GCA_046153465.1 Chitinophagaceae bacterium | reverse complement strand
GATCGTTTACGGTTATTACGGTAACCACAAGCCCTGAACGGGTACAAATAATAAAAGAAAAGGCAAAACATAATGGACTTCTTCTGGGTGAGGGCTATGGAGAATGGAAGAATTCCACTTTCAGAATTGCCAACTTTCCTGCCATTAAAAATAAGGAGATAGCCAAACTTAAAGGTTTCCTGAAAACATTTGGTTAAAAATGCCTGGTAATTCTAACTTAATTCTAATAAGCCTCTAAGGTTCCTGGAATCTCTTATTGACATCTTTATTGAGGCGCAATGATTGGACAATTGTGTTGATACATGATATTGTTGCTCTATATACTATCTTACATGACAAACATCATTTTATAAGTCGTTACTATTTTTCTTTTTCGCATTGTCGCTGCCCACGGAATACTTTGTTAATTGACGAAAAGTAAAAAGATTTTGGTCACGAATAAAAAAGTATGATGACCCTGATTTTCAAAATCGCTTTACTCCTTTCATTCGGCATGTTTGCCATGCCTAAAAAGGGGAAGTACGTGTTGGCTTTAATGTTACAAGCTATGCTTATTATTCCAAGCACAACATGGGCGCTGACCGTATTAAATTCCAGTACCATCACCTTCGATTTTGGGATAAGTTCCTGGAGCGGTCCCATTCAATTAACCATTGATGGGCTAACGGCCTACTTCATGCTCATTATTAATCTGATTTGTCTATGCGGCATGATTTACGCCAGTGGTTATTTAAAGCCCTATATGCCGAAAAAACGGTCGGTCTTTATTTCACTTCATCTTTTTAGTTTCGTTTGGCTACATGGTGCGATGCTCATGGTAACTTGCATGCGCGATGGCATTGCCTTTCTTCTTGCGTGGGAACTTATGTCATTGTTCTCTTTCATCCTCGTAATTTTTGAGGCCCAAAAAGAAACTACATTAAAAACGGGTATCAATTATCTGTTACAAATGCACTTGAGTTTTGCATTGATTATGCTTGGATTTTTAATTGCAGCCAATCAAAACGGAGACTTAAGCTTCGCAGGTGTCGGAAAATTCTTTTCCCAAAACAACAACACTCCGTTGTTCCTTGTATTCTTAGCTGGCTTTGGAATCAAAGCTGGATTTATTCCTTTTCACTCCTGGTTGCCAAGAGCACATCCAGCGGCACCTTCCCATGTATCAGGCGTAATGAGTGGCATCATGATTAAGATGGGCATATATGGAATTCTACGCATGACCTTTATGCTTGAAAATCATTTAATGACCATCGGCATTATTGTACTTTTGTTAGGAATCGTATCTGGACTTTTAGGCGTGATCATGGCCATTATGCAACATGATCTAAAAAAATTGCTAGCGTATCACAGCATTGAAAACATCGGCATTATTGGCATTGGTATTGGCATGGGCATTTTAGGCAAAGCATCGGGCGATCAGTACCTTATGATCTTTGGATTTGCGGGAGCTTTATTGCATAATTTAAACCACGCGCTTTTTAAGTCTCTGCTATTCTTCACCGCAGGAAATGTTTATTACGCAACTCACATTGTCAATATGGATAAACTCGGTGGGCTTGCCAAGAACATGCGATATACTTCATTTGCTTTTCTTATTGGCGCGCTCGCGATCAGTGGAATACCTCCATTCAACGGATTCATCTCAGAGTACCTTATCTACAATGGTGTGATCAATCACCTTTCTGATTCCGTTTTTATTATCGGCATCATTTGCGTTGCCTGTATGCTTAGTCTGGTGATGATTGGTGGCTTGTGTATTTATTGCTTTACAAAAGCTTTCGGACTCAGTTTTTTAGGTACACGAAGACAAGAAAATTTTACTGAACCTCAAGAAGTGCCAAAACTTATGCTTGTGCCTGCAGGCATTCTCATAAGCTTTATTCTGGCGATCGGATTACAGCCCGCATTCTTTGGTACTGGAGTTATTGGAATCATTCAAAACTTAACTCGCGAATCGACAACTATTTTTATCGCAAGTGCCACGCACTCCCTCACCATCATTGGGCATATTAATATTCTCGTTATCGGTTTGTTAGCCGGGATTATAGGAATTCGTGCATGGCAACAATCGAAAGTTCAAGTGTCAGCCGGAGCGACCTGGGGTTGCGGTTATACTGCAGGCGATTTTCATCATCAATACACACCAACATCATATGCCGATAGCCTTCGTGAATTGGTGAATCCTGTAATTGATTTTAAGAAAAAGTACACTGCATTTCCAGAAGAAGAAGTTTTCCCGGAAAAGAAAGAATTTCATACTGAAAGTAAAGATCTGGTAGAAGAGAAAACCGTGTTGAGCTGGGTACATCTTATTATAAACTATTTACCCAAAGCGGGTATTGCACAGTCAGGCTATATTAGTCATTACTTGTTGTACCCAATGCTCTTTCTCATTTTAGTAGGTCTTCTTAGTATCTTAAACATTTTATAATATGCTTTCGATATTACTAATTTTAGCAGCCGCCCTTTATTTTCCAGGTGTAATCGTTAAAGTGAAAGCTAAAAGTAGCGGAAGAAAAGGTCCTGGTATTCTCCAGCCTTGGAAAGACATTCTCCGATTACTCAAGAAAGGAAGTGTCTATAGTTCAGCCTCCAGTTTTGTATTTCAAATCGGTGCACCCGTATATCTCACCTCTGTTTTGGTGGCAGCACTTTTTATTCCATTCGAAGAGAATTGGGGTCTATTTTCATTTACTGGTGATTTTGTATTCTTCGCTTACCTTCTGGGTCTTGGCAGATTTCTAATCATACTGAGCGCTTTGGATGTATCGAGTGGATTTGAAGGCATGGGCGCCAACCGCGAAGCTTTTTATTCTTTATTAATGGAGCCAGCCTTCTTCATATTGATGGGTTCATTGGCCATGTTTACTGGATACACTTCCTTTCATGATATTTTCGCCAACCTTCATTTCAACAATTACTTCTCTGCCATCATAGCCATTATTTCGGGTTATGTTCTGGCCAATATTACATTGGTTGAAACCAGCAGACTACCGGTAGATGATCCGCTTACGCATCTCGAACTTACTATGGTGCATGAAGTGAT
Source organism: Chitinophagaceae bacterium (assembly GCA_046153465.1). Lineage (GTDB taxonomy): Bacteria > Bacteroidota > Bacteroidia > Chitinophagales > Chitinophagaceae > Endoryza. The sequence goes on along the minus strand of JBJXDV010000056.1, from coordinate 12,867 downwards.
GGTGCTTGATCATAGTGGATTTGATCTCGGTTTAATTAAAATCGCTACGAATCTAAAATTTGTTCTCTTCAGCACCCTTAGTGCTAATTGTCTAATCCCCCAATCGTATGACCTCTGGCTGAGAATTGGAATGTTCTTTGTCACTCAACTATTCTTTGCTGCAGGGATTGGATGGTTGGAATCATTCCGGGCGCGAAATAAAATGGCCATGAATGCTCAATACATTTTGTCCATTAATGCAGTAGCACTGATTTTAATATTTGTCGCGATGATTATTAAAGATAAAATCTAAACAATGATCGATTTTTTCATCATCCTGTTCGTCATCACATTAATCTACTTAGCCAAGGTGGAAATGGTGAAAAGCTATTTTATTCTAATGTCATTTCAAGGCATACTTTTATTTGGTCTGGCGTATTTTGAATTAAAAGAAATTGATGCTCTTCACTTACTTTTTATTTTACTGGAAACATTGGTATTCAAAGCGATTTTCGTACCTCTTTTTTTACAACGCATTACCAAGAATCGAATCCATCGCCATCACAACGTGCCCATAAAAGGTTACTATTCTGTATTATTCACTGTCATTATTATTATCACCTGTTTTTTGATCTCATATAACATACACGATGAATTAACAGTCAACGCCGACCATCAAGTAAAGTATTTTACCGCCGCGACCTCTTCCATTTTTGTTGGATTGTTTATAGCCATCAATAATCGTGATTTGGTTACACACTTGATTAGTTACCTGGTTATTGAAAACGGTATATTCTTGCTCTCTCTTGGTCTTGGAGCAGACATGCCTATGTTTGTAAACTCCGCTATTCTGCTTGACATTTTCACGAGTGTGCTCATCATGGGTATTTTCTTTAATAAGATGAAAGACTACTTCCAAAATACGGATGCGAATCAGTTGTCAAAGCTAAAAGACTAAATTATGATTTACTTGTTTTTTATTCTCACTGCTGTTCTCGCTGTTCTTACGTACTTTTTGAAACACAAAATACTAAGCCACAGTATAGTATTTCTATATGTAGCCTTAATGATTGGTCTTGCCATTTATATTATACCCCTTGCAGGGGAATCCTTATCTGAATACTTTTTTAGTGACCGATTGGGAATAATATTTTACTGCATTCTTATACTTGTTAGTTTATTTTCTGCTGTTCATTATGTAAAATTTGTAAATGATAGAGACGTTAAAGCTACCGATGTTTCGCTTCATAATGCGGGAACTATATTTTTTACTGGTGCAATGATTGGCGTTTTATTTTCATCACACTTTGGTATACTTTGGGCGTTTATGGAGGCCACTACATTGGGTGCTTCCATTTTAATTTATCATAACCGAAACCAAGACGCACTTGAGGCAACCTGGAAATATTTATTTATATGCTCAATAGGCATCGCCATTGCTTTTGCAGGCATATTGTTTCTTGGTTTTGCGGCACAACAAATCGGACATATCGATTTTTCATTTGCTGCTATTAAAATACAAGCTAACAACCTCAATACCGTTTGGCTTAAGGTATGCTTTCTATTAGTCGTTACCGGCTTTAGTGTTAAGATGGGACTCGTTCCGTTGTTCAATGTTGATATCGATGCAAAGGATGCGTCACCATCACAGGTAGGGGCCAGCCTTTCATCTATACTGATGAATGCAGGTTTTGTTGCGATTTATCGTTTTTATGAAGCGTTTTCTACCACGAGCATTCTCCCATGGATGAACAAGTTGTTAATGCTAACGGGAGTCTTGTCTTTATTTTTTGCAGCAGTATATATACTACGGGTAAAAAATGTGAAACGAATGTTTGCTTATTCCAGCATGGAGCACGCCTCATTAGTAATGATTGCCTTCTCGTGTGGCGGCCTTGGTTATTTCGCAGCCGTATTACATCTTGTTATGCACTCACTGGTAAAATCAAGTTTGTTTTTTCAAGTGTCACAAATGCACAGGATCTATGGCAGTAAACTGGATGAAAGGATTGGTAGTTATTTACGCGTAAATCCATTGGGGGGTATCGTAATGTTAGTCGGCTTTCTTTCCATTATTGCAATGCCCCCTTCTGGAATGCTGATATCTGAGTTGTATATGTTTCAGGCGTTAGTGGCTCGAGATTATTGGTGGGTGGCCTTAATCGTTCTACTGCTCGTGCTGATTATTATCTATGGGCTAGCCGTAAAAATGCTCGGCATTGTTTTTCTTAAAAAGAATAGTGCCACCATAAATCTGGCAGGGGTAACACCTTATGAATCACTTATGCAATTGGTGTTGCTCATTATCGTATTTTATATCGGATTATTCAGGCCTACAATTATTGTTGAAAGTATTCAATTGGCAATTCAATCTTTACCCTCTTAATTATGGTAAACTCAACAACAATTACCCATGCAACTATACAGAATCAAGGTGTAGTTCGTATTACGCAAATACCCGTTTTGAGTTATGGTAAATTCTATGCAGAAGTTGTCACCCTTTTGAAATTTCCTCATATTCATTGCGTAAACTATTACGTTTACCCAATGGGTGATAATTTAAAATTCATTTGTTGTCTTGCCGACGATGTCTTAGGTGATATTAAAATCTTTTCGCATGAAGCGCATCGCAAAGAAAAAATTCAGCTTACCTCCATTACACGTGAAGTTTATGCGATGCATATTTTTGAACGTGAAATAACAGAAAACTTTGGCGTAGAATTTATTTATAACCCGTGGGACAAACCTGTTCGGTATGCTTTTAATCGTGCGGATAGAACGAAGAAGGTAAATGATTATCCTTTTTACAAAATACAGAGCGATGAACTGCATGAAGTAGGCGTAGGCCCAATTCACGCTGGCGTTATTGAACCCGGTCATTTTCGTTTTCTTTGTAATGGCGAAAATGTTCTTCATCTCGAAATACAACTGGGGTGGCAGCATCGTGGCATTGAAAGTCTATTCCTCTCCAAGTCTTCATTAATCCAACGAACTGTACTATCAGAATCCATTGCGGGGGATACATCTGTCGGTCATTCAAATGCCTTTGTAACTGCGATGGAATCATTGGGATTAGTTAGAATTAATGAACGACTTGAACTCGAACGTAATATTGCATTAGAGTTAGAGCGCATCGCGGTACACGTGGGCGACTTAGGTAATATGAACATTGGCCTTGCCTATCAACTTGCTTCATCTGTATTTGGCACACTGCGAACGCCCGTAATCAACTTCACACAAACGTGGTGTGGCAATCGGTTCGGAAAAGGATTGAATCGAGTAGGAGGAACACATTATCCACTAACACAAGAACTCGTTGATAAGCTCATAAAATTGCTAGATAATTTTGAGGCACGCTTTGATCCTATGGCGGAGCGCACCTTTGGATTGCCAAGTGTATTAATGCGAGTTGAAAACATTGGCACTGTTACAGAAAGACAAATGCGGTTGATTGGTGCAGTTGGCATGGCTGCACGAATGGCAGGTATCAGTAAAGATATCCGAAAGACACATCCGTTTGGTGGTTATAAAAATCATGTTATCCAAACCGAAACTCTGCCAACAGGAGATGTATGGGCTCGTGCGATGCTTCGTAAAATTGAAATCAAAATTTCAATTGCCTACATCCGTGACTTGGTAAAAAAGCTAGCAATGTTTATGGAGTCAAATCCCAAACCTATTGCTGAAGAGGATTTAACGCTTACACCCGATTCTTTGTGTGTATCCCTTGTAGAAGGATGGCGCGGTGAAATCTGCCATTGCGTTGTAACCAATAATGAAGGAAAGATCGAACATTACAAAGTGAAAGATCCATCTGTACATAATTGGTTAGCATTGGCATTATCGTTGCGCGACCTTGAGATCTCTGATTTTCCAATTAATAATAAGAGCTATAACTTAAGTTATTGCGGACATGATTTATAATTTATAGTATACTAATGAGCGTGTAATTTTCAAATTAGTTGAAGGATTAATGCACATGAATGTAAGTATGTTTATAACCATATTAATTTTGTCGATCCTCATTTTTGCTGTACCCGTAAAAATTAAATGGCACTGTGCTTTTGTATTGCAACTGCTTACTGCCGCCATTACCGGATGGGCTGCTTTTAATGTGTTAATAAACGGTGCCGACGTCCTTACTCTTCCCTTCATAACATTAGTTGGAAATCCAATTTCTATCGTTATCGACAGTTTGTCTGCATTCTTCATTTTGGTCTTGAATTTTACCGCTATCACTGGGGGGCTTTATGCTTATGGATATTTGAAGCCTTATTCGGCCAGTAAGAATTCTACCGAAATGTCTCTCCATTATTTTAGTTTTTTATGGTTGCATATTTCTATGGTACTGGCATGCATGTTACGTGATGGACTTGCGTTTTTAATTAGCTGGGAGATAATGGCTGTAACTTCTTTTGTTCTGGTAATTTTTGAGTCTGATAAGAAAGACATTATTAAAATCGGCATCAATTATTTAATGCAAATGCACGTTGCTTTAATTCTTATTATAATTGCTTTTCTTTATGCCCATGTAAAAACGGGGGCCGAGTTTAGTTTTGATGGCTTGGTAGTTTATTTTAATACCTATCCTCCATTCCCTCTTTTCCTTTTATTTTTTATTGGATTTGGAATCAAAGCCGGATTCATGCCACTGCACACATGGTTGCCACACGCACACCCTGCAGCGCCTGCACATGTCTCAGGTGTTATGAGTGGAGTAATGATTAAATTAGGCATTTATGGAATCTTGCGTGTGCTAACTTACATTCACACAGATTTACTTTCTATAGGTTATTTTGTTTTAGTTGTTTCACTGTTGTCCGGTCTCCTTGGGGTAATGTATGCCATCGTGCAACATGATATTAAAAAACTATTAGCCTATCATAGCATTGAGAACATCGGAATAATCGGAATCGGAATTGGCATTGGATTAATTGGAGTAGCTATGAAAATTCCAGCACTTTCAGTGTTGGGTTTTACAGGTGGAATTGCACATGTGTTAAATCACTCTTTATTTAAATCACTTCTCTTTTATACAGCAGGCAGTGTAAATCAACAAGCTCACACTAGAAATATTGAACAACTTGGTGGGCTGATTAAACACATGCCCAAGACCGCTTTTTTGTTTTTGTTAGGTGCATTGGCGATTTGTGGCTTACCTCCCTTCAATGGATTTATATCAGAATTTCTAATTTTTTCCGGTCTGTTTAAGGGATTACAAGCAGGAGGATTAACAATCGACTTAACTATTCTTGGTACCTGCATCACGTTAGCACTAATTGGTGGTTTGGCAATATTCTGCTTTACAAAAGCTTTTAGCATTGTGTTTCTCGGATCACCCCGAACTGAAGCAATCATTCATACCCATGAAGTTGAGACAAACATGCTTATTCCAAAAATATTGGTGGGTTTATTAATTGTACTCATAGGTGTAGTCCCTAATGCATTCATTGTTCCAGTGAGTAAGGTGACAGCCCTATTTAATGGAGATACCTCAACAATCATCCAAACAAACTCTACGCTTTCTTCTGTCGCTTTGACCTCCATCATCTTTATGGTATTGATTTTTGCTTTGTGGTTGATGAGAGGTTTACAGCAGAAAAAAGTAAACGTTATGGTTGGTCCGACTTGGGGTTGTGCTTATACCGGAGCTGATCCTGCTCGTCATCAATATACTGCTACTTCATATTCAGATAACTATAAGAATATTGTAGGCGTAGTGGCCAATGTGAAAACGCATTATAAAACTATGCACGAAGATGAAGTCTTTCCAGAACCACGAAAATTTGCATCGCATAATCGCGACTTTATAGAGGATAACCTTGTCACGCACCCAATTCATTTACTAACATTCTGGATGGAAAAGTCCGCGATTCTTCAAACCGGAAAACTTCAACATTATGTGTTGTATGCGCTTGTCTTTTTAATTGCAATATTTTTGTTAACGTATTATACGGTTATTTAAAATGATTGGAATAGGAACCATTGTGACTTTTGCTGCAAGCCTGATATTTCCTGGTATTTTGGTGAAGACAAAAGCCAAATTAGAAGGACGTAAAGGTCCGGGATTGTTGCAACCTCTTTATGATATTGTTCGATCACTAAGAAAAGGTAGTGTCTATAGTCAAACAACGAGTATAATATTTCAAGTTGCACCCATTGTTTATTTAGCTTCTGTTCTTACTGCAACATTATTCATCCCATTTGGTGAAATATCCAGTTTATTGTCCTTTGAAGTCGACTTTGTGTTTTTTGCCTATCTCCTTGCCATAGGTAAATTCTTAATGATTATTGGAGCAATGGATACTGGCAGTGGTTTTGAAGGAATGGGCGCTAACCGGGAAGCGCTATATTCCATGCTGGTTGAGCCAGCTTTCTTTATACTAATGGGTTCAATGGCATTGCTCACGAATTCCGTTTCGTTTCATGATTTTTTCATGGGTATTTATGCAAATTCCAACCTAACGTATTTATTGGTTATCGTTGGTATTTTCTTATTGCTTGAAATAGCATTAGTCGAAAATAGCAGACTCCCTGTTGACGATCCAAAGACCCATCTTGAGCTAACCATGGTGCATGAAGTTATGGTGCTAGACAATAGTGGTTTCGACTTGGGACTTATTAATTATACCACTGCATTGAAATTTGCCATTTATGGATCGCTGATAGCAAATTTTATAATTCCAATCAACGCATCATTCGTTATACAGTTGGGTGTTTTTTTTGTTACACAAATTGCATTTGCAGTAATCATTGGCATTTCAGAATCTTTTCGAGCTAGAAATAAAATGGTTAAAAATCCACAATGGATACTTACCCTATCTGCTATTTCACTTATTGTTTTTTTAGCCGCATTAATACTCACTCACAAAATAATATTAAGCTAAAATGATTTTCTTTTTTATCATTCTTTTTGCCATCACACTAATTTACTTAGCCATAACTGAGCGGGTTGTCCGTTTCCTTACTTTGCTAATTGTTCAGGGAATTCTCTTAGCAGGCATTGCCTACTGGCATCTCAAGGAAATTGACATGATTCATTTTATTTTTATACTACTGGAGACGATGATCGTGAAATCGATTGGCATCCCGCTCTTCCTTAACTACATTAGAAAGCGAAACAAATTGAACAAACTTAACGAAAGCAAAGTGCCGACATTTGTTTCTATTCTAATCATTTCTACAGGTTTAGTTTTTGGGTTTGTCTTAAGTAACTTTTTACATGAATCACATATTGAAACAATTTTCTTTGCGGTTGCCATTTCAACTGTAATTGCTGGAATATTTTTTATTATTAGTCACCAAAATGTATTTACCCATCTCATTGGCTACTTAGTAATTCAAAATGGAATTTTTATGATGTCCTTATCCGTTGGTGTTGAGATGCCAATGTTAATAAATGGTGCAATTCTGCTTGACTTATTCATCAGTGTACTGGTTCTCGGAATTTTCATTAATCGGGTAGGCGACACCTTTCAAAACCTAACCATAGACGGACTTTCACAATTAAAAGATTAAGTATGATGGTGATGTATTTCTTTATGGCAGTTATTTGTGGAGGATTAATCCTACTGTTTAGAAATAGGTCTTTTAATATCTTATTGTTTTGTTCTTTTATTGTTGCTGAATTGGGACTTTCTATTTATGCCTTTCTTCATTCAGGACAGAACGATTCTTTATATTTTAATTTTGACTCAATAGGAATTATTCTCACCACCGTATTATCCATTCTATCGATTGCAACTTTTTATCATAGTTATCTTTACCATAAACGACACCCCATCAACGCCACCAACGAAAGCATTTATTATGCATCACTAATTCTCTTAATAACCGCAATGACCGGTGCTTACTTTACGAATCACATGGGTGTATTGTGGGCTTGGCTTGAAGCTACAACTTTGAGTGTTTCCGTTTTAATTTACCATGAACGAACTGCAACTTCGCTGGAAGCCACTTGGAAGTACGTTTTCATTTGCTCAATTGGAATTTCCATTGCTTTCATTGGAATTCTTTTTCTTAGCATCGTGGCCACCAAGGGAGGTCTGACCAATTTATTTTTATCGGACCTCATGACTGCAGCGAAAGTGATGGATGTTACATGGCTAAAAATTGCATTCCTCCTTCTTTTCACCGGCTTCAGTGCAAAGTTGGGTATTTTTCCGTTACATACGGTATGCGTAGATGCCCATACTGCAGCGCCCACTCCCATCAGCGCTTTTATTTCAACTTCATTAATGAACGTTGGATTCATCGGAATTTTTCGCATGTATTCCATAATCGCCCAAACAGAAGCCCACGCATGGGCAAATCATATACTCATGATTAGTGGTGTGCTTTCCATTTCTATTTCGGCCATGCAATTGTTACGGGTGAAACATTTCAAACGTATGTTCGCCTTCTCAAGTTTGGAGCATATGGGTATCGTTGCTGTTGCAATTGCTGTTGGAGGATTAGGGTATTACGCAGCCATACTTCATATCGTTTTGCATTCTTTTGCGAAAGCAGGTTTGTTCTATCAAATCGGACAGGTCGATAGCATATTGCACACCTATTGGATTAAGGAAACAGGTGGTTACATGAAAATTAACCCCTTGGGCGCTATCGTGATATCACTATTATTTTTAATGATCACAGCCATACCTCCTTCAGGGTTGTTTGTAAGTGAACTGATGGTGTTTACGTCATTGTTTAACAACCATTATTATTTAATCAGCATTGTACTATTATTATTATTAACAGTGGCCATCTTTTCGCTGGGTAGAAATTTCATGCAACTTCTATATTCAACTGATCATACAATTTCGCCAAATGTGACCGTAAATGGAGCGGAAACTATTTCACAATTTATTCTCACTGGGCTCATCATTTATCTTGCCTATTCACCACCTGTATTTTTTACAGATCTAATCAACTCGGCCATTGCACATTTAGTTTAATAATATGTCAAACACTAAAAAATATATATCACATTCTAATTCTTATACTTTATGTTTATAGAAGAAATCAAAATACTGAAACAACTGGGAAAACAATTTATTCCGGATGTAACCAAACCCCAGGTGCCAGGACCTTTTAAAGGCAGGCCTGAAATAAGTTTAGAAAAAGTAGATGAAGAAGCACTTACTTTATTGTGTCCAACAGGTGCAATCGGTAAATCGCCGGTAAGCATCGACATGGGTAAATGTGTAATGTGTGGCGAATGTGCTTTTGCCTTTCCCAATAAAATTAAATTCACAACGGATTATAAGATTGCCACCAATGTGCGCGAACGACTTGTTGTAAAAGAAGGTGACGTTAACCCGATCATGCTGGAGGAATCGAAAATCAGGGCCGAAATTCGTTCACTCTTTGGTCGCTCGTTAAAGCTACGAGAAATTTCAGCTGCTGGTGCAAATGCCGATGAGCAAGAGTTAAACGCCTGCGGCAATCCTAACTTCGACATGGGTCGTTTCGGAATTGAGTTTCTCGCCTCACCACGGCATTGCGATGGCATTGTGATTACTGGACCCATATCTGAAAATATGGCAGAAGCAACACAAGTTTGTTATGATGCCGTTCCTGATCCGAAAATAATTATCCTGGTAGGTACTGATGCGATCAGCGGTGGGATATTTACTGGAAGTGGTGCGTTAAATAGAAGCTTCTTAGATCAGTATGCAATCGATTTATATGTACCGGGAAACCCACCTCACCCACTCACTTTTGTCAACGGAGTACTCGAACTCATACGAAAAAAGAAAACGAAGTAATCCAGTTTATCGATAAGCATATAATAATATACTCTTCAAAAAGCGCGTTATCCGAGATAGCTAATTCTAACGCAATTCTAATTGTCCTCTAAGTTGCCCTCAATCTTATCTTATCACTTTTGTATGTAAATACAGAAGTATTTATGCTCGTTTTTAGATAAGTGCTATATCAATCAACCATTGCAAAAGATCGATGTAGCAGAATTTATTACTAAAAACTAGTTTCTTCATTAACGAATCATTGTAAAACGAACAAGAACCTCAGCACCTTTCTACAACAGAATGGAACTGTCAAGACTAGTCTGATCAAATAAGAAGTCGTGAGTTTAAATCAAATGATGAACATGAAAACAATGGAAATTCCAAAGGACGGCCTCGCAGGCCTCAAACAAAACTGGAGTGCTGACGCTTTATCCGGTTTTTTAGTTTTTTTACTCGCTCTACCCCTTAGTTTGGGTATTGCTAAAGCAAGTGAGTTTCCACCTGCAATGGGTGTGCTCACCGCCATGATAGGTGGTATGTTTGTGAGTTTTCTTGCTGGCTCGCGTTTAACGATAAAAGGGCCTGCCGCAGGGTTGATTACCATTTGTGCTGGCTGTGTCATCGAAATGGGTGGTGGTGAAGAAGGCTGGCACCTTGCATTGGGTGTTATTGTAGTCGCCGCTGCCATTCAAATTGTATTTGGATTTTTAAAATTCGGATCACTTAGTGATTTCTTTCCATTATCTGCTGTTCATGGCATGTTGGCTGCTATTGGGTTACTCATTTTCGCAAAACAATTTCCTGTTTTGTTGGGAGTTGATCCATCACTCACCAAGGGATTGAGCCCTATTGGCTTGTATGAAAACATTCCCAATTTCATCGCACACGCGAATATGAATATTGCTATCGTTGGAATACTCAGTCTGATTATTCTTTTCGGTTTGCCAATGCTGGGTGGAATATTCAAAAAGATACCCGCACCGATGATTGTATTAATCATTGCTATACCAACAGCAGCCTTCCTCGATTTTAAAAGCATTTTAGATCAAGGCGGCAAAGCATACTCATTGGTAAAAATTGGAAATTTCTGGAACAGCATCGGTTTCAATGCAAGCTTTGCAGGCATTGGTACCTTTGTCTTTTGGAAATATGTCTTCATGTTTCTCTTCGTGAATAGCTTAGAGTCACTGCTTACGGTCAAAGCCATTGATGGACTTGATCCATGGAAGAGACAATCGGATTACAATAAAGACCTTATTGCTGTGGGGGCTGGCAACGGACTTGCAGGACTATTAGGGGGCTTGCCCATGATATCAGAAGTAGCCCGTAGTTCAGCCAACGTAAACAATGGTGGACGAACCCGTTGGGCCAACTTTTTCCATGGCTTGTTTTTATTCTTAGCCATGTTAATGATGATACCGGTTATTGAGATGATACCCAATGCAGCTTTAGCAGCCATGCTCATTGCTGTTGCATATCGTTTGGCATCGCCAAAAGAGTTTATTGGAACCTATAAAGTGGGACCTGAACAATTGGTGATTTTCTTAGTCACCATTGCTGTAACTGTAGGTGAAGATTTATTACTTGGCGTTGCCGCAGGTATATTAACCAAGCTTATTTTCCACGTAATTAACGGCGCACCTGTAGGTAGTTTATTTAAGGCCAAGTATGAATTAAAGGAAGCTGATAATTCATATCATATAAAGATTAATGGCGCTGCTATATTTTCAAATTTCTTAGGCTACAAAAAGCTTTGGGCTAAATTGGCCACTGGTAAGAAAGTAACATTTGATTTTTCTGACTCAAAATTGGTGGATCACTCCTTCATGGAGCAACTTCACCACTTTGAAGAGGATTATCATAATAAAGGAGGTGACGTTACCTTAATAGGCTTAGAAAAATTCAATCCCTTTTCCAGTCATCCATTAGCCGCGCGGAAAGCAAGTAAAGAAAGTAGCAATAAATTAGAAATTAAACTTACGCCTCGCCAGGTTGAACTTCGTTCATTTGCCGATCGGAATGAACTTAATTTTTATCCGCAACAAGTTCGAAATGCTGCCAAGTACAAAGACTTCCCAATACAAAAAGGAAACAAAATATTATACGAAGAGAATATCCTGAACAAATACTCTGACATTGGTAAGATTGAAATCTCCGACATTACGTTAACGGAAGGGGTGCGCCAGGAAAAAAATGATACACGGGTAACTGTACTTCAGCTTACCGAGATTAATGGTACAACTCCTGATTTTGCACTGGAACCGGAAGGATTATGGTCAAAGTTCTCTGAGCTTGTCAATGGAAACGATATTGACTTTAAGTCCTTTCCTGAGTTCTCTAAAAAATATTATCTGAGGGGCGATAACGAAGGTTTGATTCGTGAATTCTTTAACGAATCTGTTATTCGTTTTCTGGAAAAGCATGACGAAATACACATTGAATGCCATAAAAATAAGTTGCTTCTGTTTATAAAACGTGATTTATTAAACGTGTCAGAAATTCTATACCTCATTGGCTTCACTGAAAAATTGCTGGCCGAGGTCAATCAAACAGTAACGCAAACAACTTAATCGAATTATCAAGGGGGATGAACGTTCATCCCTTTTTTTCTTCCTCTAAATAATATCTCTATATGAAAATCAAAATTCATATTGCAATTCTCCTGATTGCAGTAATGTTTAGTAATGCATTCGCTCAAGTACAGACGGAAACTCCAGTGCAACCAAAAAGTAACGAAAATACAATTAATGAAATGATGCTTAAATTAAATGATGATGGAAGTCATTATTTGAAAGCTACTTTTTTAAACCAGGTTTGGGTTCGTTACGATGCAAGCAATCCCAACACAACAGTCTTAGGTGAACCTACCAATAATACATTTGATATCGGTCTTCGCAGAACCCGAATTCAGTTTTACGGTCAGTTAACCGATCACGTTTTTTTCTATGCGCAATTTGGCCAAAACAATTTTAATTACCTGGCCGGGCAAAATGCAAACAACAATGGAAACAGAAAATTGCAAACTTTCTTTCATGATGCCTTGGGTGAATATAAAATCTGGAAAGGGAACGATAAGTTAATTCTGGGTGGTGGACTTACCATCGCGAACGGATTGTCGCGCTTCAGCCAACCGAGTATTGGAACCATCATGTCG
>JBJXDV010000055.1:0-3419 GCA_046153465.1 Chitinophagaceae bacterium | reverse complement strand
TATAAACCGTATTTATCAACAAGATAAATTAATGCTGCCATATTAATTGCCCCCAATTCGAGTTCTCTTTTATTTACTGCTTCAAATACATCACTTCGCGCATGATGGATATCGAAATAACGCTGAGAATCCGGGGAAAGACCAGCCAATGGGGTTCCAAAAGTTCTTGCCAACGGGCCAATATCTGCACCTCCTCCTCCTGCTGTTAGCTCAAATACACCATATGGTTTAAACAAATCGGCCCATTGCTGCACATGGATTAGTTGTTCGCGCTTCATTGAAAATCCAAAACTCCTTGGCGTAAATCCACCAGCATCACTCTCCAACGCAAAATAGTGCTTCTCTCCTTTTGTCTTTGCTTCTTCTGCATATTTATTACCTCCGCGCAAACCGTTTTCTTCGTTTGCAAAAAGAACTATTCGAATCGTTCTTTTAGGTTTATAGCCAATTGCTTTTAATGTCCTTAATACTTCAATGGAATGCACACAGCCTGCGCCATCGTCGTGTGCACCTTCTGCCGGATCCCAAGAATCTAAGTGTCCTCCAATAGTAATAATCTCTTCAGGAAACTCTGAGCCAATCAATTCCCCAATAACATTGTGACCAACTTCGTCGGGTAACATTACAGCATTTGATTTTACAAAAACAGTAAGCGATTTACTTTTTTCAATAACCGCCGCAAGTTTGTCCGCATCTTTTAACCCTATTGCCAACGCTGGAATTTTTTCATAACTCGAATCATAATTCATTGCGCCGGTATGAGGGTTGTTGTCCATGGCATGTGTCATCGAACGAACAACTACAGCTACGGCTCCATATTTCGCTGCACGACTGGCACCCTGCCCCCGGTACTTATTCGCATCCCCGTAGGCCATAAATGTTTTTACAAATGTTGGATTGAATTTATAATTATAGAACACGATCTTACCTTTAACTTCTTCTTTTCGTTGTTCCAGTTCTTCAAAATTATTGATCAATAGTATTGGGGCTTTAAGCCCTTTTATTCCTGTACCTATTGAATTTCCAAGTGCTAAAACATCAAGCATTGTTTTCTTGCCAGATATCATAAACGATACTTCTTCTTTAGCTCCTCTTGTCCAATGAGGCACTTTACATTCCTGCAACCATACTTTATCAGCACCCGCCTCTTGCAATGATTTAACGCCCCAGGCTTCAGCCTTCAACATTTGGGGAGAACCTGCAACCCGCCCGCCCACGGTTTTACAAAGAATCCTTAAATTTTCATAAGCTTTTCCGTTAATCAATACATTGTCTGCAATTTTTCGAATCAACAAAGAGTCTTCCTGTTGAGCATTTGCAGCGGTGCTACTAATCAAAAAAGCCAGAATCAATTTCCTTATCATATCTGTTAATTTTGCTAAAGTTATGGATTTGAAAATTACGTTTGCATAAACAGTAAAGCGGCAATAAAAAATTCAATTACCTTCGACCATTCAATTATTGAATTATATGCGTATCGGAATTGTTTGTTATCCCACCTTTGGTGGAAGTGGGGTATTGGCCACAGAACTAGGAAAAGCGCTTGCAGATAAAGGGCACCAGGTTCATTTTATAACTTACCAGCAACCAGTAAGGTTGAGTGAGTTCAATGCAAATATTTTTTACCATGAAGTATTAGTACCTACCTATCCTTTATTTGATTACCCGCCGTATGAAACAGCCCTTGCAAGTACTATGGTAAACGTAATTGTAAATAACAATCTCGATTTACTGCATGTACATTATGCAATTCCCCATGCATCAGCAGCCTATATGGCCAAGAAAATTGTTGAGAAGCAGGGCAAATATATTCCTGTTATTACCACCTTACATGGAACAGATATTACCCTGGTTGGAAAAGACAAAACCTTTGCACCTGTTGTTACTTTTTCTATTAATGAAAGTGATGCCATTACTGCTGTATCCGATAACCTGCGCGATGAAACCTATAAAAACTTTAAGATTGAAAAAGAGATACAAGTAATTAAAAATTTTGTAGATGTAAAACGGTTCAAGAAAAAACCATTTGATGCATTTAGAAAAGTAATTGCTCCGAATGGAGAAAAAATTCTGTTGCACGCTTCCAACTTTCGAAAAATAAAAAGAGTTGGTGATGTTGTTAAAATTTTTGCAGATATACATAAGAAAGTTCCCAGCAAATTACTATTGGTGGGTGATGGACCCGATCGTCAATTAGCAGAAAGCATGTGCAGGGATTTGGATCTTTGCGATGATATGCGCTTTGTGGGAAAGCAGGAACAAATGGAAGATATTTTAGCGATTGCAGATTTATTTTTATTAACCTCAGAATATGAAAGTTTTGGACTTGCTGCGCTTGAGGCAATGGCAGCAGGTGTACCCGTTATATCCACTAATGCAGGCGGATTACCAGAAATTAATATTGATGGACAAACAGGATATCTTGGTGATGTTGGCGATACCGACACTATGAGCCAGAAAGCAATTTCACTTTTGTTGGATGAAAATAAACTAAACCAGTTTAAAGCAAATGCAGAATTACATGCTAAAAGTTTTGATATCGAAATTGTGATTCCGGAATATGAACAATTGTATAATCGGTTTTTGAAATAAGTAAAACTAATATTCGAAACCAATAATCTCTTTTGAGTTATTCTTTTGGTTAATTAATTCTTTCGGATCCAGGGTTCCGGATCGATATTTTTATTTTTTTTCATAAGAATAAACTCCATCTCTGCAAAACCATCATTATTGCTTGCGGCTTTTCCAATAACTGATCCCGAAGCAATATTTTCATTTTGCAACACACTTATTGTTACAAGGTTGCTATAGACCGTTAGATAATTACCATGTTGGATGGTTACAGCCCAGGTACCATCCATATCAAAAATATCAGTTACTATTCCATTATATACTGATTGAACACATGAACCTTCTGTTGCTTCTAAGGTTAGCCCAGGGTTGTATCCAATGATAGGACCATCGCCCACTTTATATGGACCGAATCCAGTTTTAATGGTACATTCTTCCAACGGCCACTTAAAGGATCCTTTATTCTTGCTGAAATTATCAATATCTTTTTCGATTACTATTCTCTTAGCCTTTTGCTTTTTTGAAGCGCTGGATTTATTGCTATTGAACGAGGCTTTATGATTGGATCTAAATCTTGAGGAAGCCACTTTTTGGGTACTACGTTGCCCATTTGCCCTGTTTAAAGAGGAGGTTTTAGATGTTTTTCTTTTTGCTGCTGTTTTTTTTCTGCCTGCAGGTTTTTTACCATATATAACAATGTTATCATGAGCAGAAGCACTTATTGAAAATAAAAATAAGAACCATGCAAAAAACAGTTTTAGCATAATTAAGGGTATTAGGATTAAAAAACAAGATCCGGAATAACTTACAACGCTGGCAAGAGATTATAAGTATCAAGTTCTCTAAAA
>JBJXDV010000054.1:0-2525 GCA_046153465.1 Chitinophagaceae bacterium | reverse complement strand
ATTCATTATAATGAATAGCTATTCCCTCTGCGATCAATTGTTTGGTGAGTATTGTTTCTGTTTTATCATATCCACTCACTTTTTTCCCATGAAAATTAAAATACCGGGCCAATGCGCTCATTCCAATACCGCCAATTCCAATGAAATAGATACTGCCTGCTTTTTCCAAATCAGCACCGGTAAACACTTCTTTATTTTTATGGTCAACCAATTCTTTTCAAAATTTCTTTTGCAATCACTTCATCTGCGTTAAGCACCGCCAGCTTTGCAATATTGTTTATTAATATCTGTTGTTTAGGTTCGTTTTTAATAAGACTTATAATAGCGCTTACTAATTTTTCGGTTGCTTCATTGTCTTTTACAAGTTCCGCTGCTTCTTTATCGACTAATTCTTTTGCATTTACCGTTTGATGATCTTCGGCTGCAAACGGAAACGGAACAAATATGACTGGCTTTTTTGCTACACTTAACTCCGCAACGGCCATCGCACCGGATCTGGATACAACTACATCGGCTGCAGCGTAAGCAAATTCCATTTTTACGATAAACTCACTTGTCCAAATACCATTTTTCCCTGCAGCACTTTCCTTTGCCCTGGCAGCAAATGTTTTTCCTGTTTGCCAAATCAATTGAACTTCGTTTGATTCAAACATGGCCAAATGTGCATCAATAGCCTCATTAATTCCCTTTGCGCCTAAACTTCCACCGGTAACCAGTACTGTTTTTTTGGAAGGATCCAGATCAAAAAAAAGAATTCCCTCTTTTCGGGTAATGATACTGTTTACAATAGCACTGCGAACAGGATTTCCCGTAACTTTTATAGTTGCAGCCGGAAAAAAACCTTCCATTCCCTGGGTTGCTGTAAAAACCGTTGTTGCTTTTTTTCCTAAAAGAATATTGCTTTTACCAGCAAATGAATTTGATTCGTGAATAAAAGTGAATATCCCTTTGGCCTGCGCATACCTCAGTACCGGGAAACTTGAATAACCTCCCACACCAATTACAGCCACAGGTTTAAACGCATTTACAATTTTTCTTACCTGCAAAAAACTTTTAATCAGCTTAAACGGTAATCCAATATTTTTTATCAAAGAACTTCGGTTAAAACCCGCTATATCTATTCCTATAATTTTGTAGCCTGCCTGGGGAATCTTTTCCATTTCCATTTTTCCTTTTGCGCCAACAAACAAAATCTCCGAATCACTCGCTAATTTTTTTATAGCATTCGCTATAGCGATTGCCGGAAAAATATGTCCACCCGTTCCTCCGCCTGCAATGATAATTCGATGACGTCCTCTACCAGCCTCCCCAAACCCCTCCAAAGGAGGGGGTTTGGAAGCAGCGTAATTATTTTCTTCTCCACCCTTGCTCATGTTCTTTTATCAATTGAAGAGTACTGCATCTATCAGCGATATTGGTAAACCTATTATTATTTATTATCTAATCTATTTTGCCATTACCCTAACCCTCTAAAAGAAGATAGTTGACAGCAGCATAATTATTTTCTATATCATTTTTTATACTGTTTCTTTTTATGTTGTTATTTCCAATTCTCTCATTTTTGGAGGGCCAGTGGGTGTTTCTAATTGATCTACATTTCTTGCAACACTTAAAATAATACCGATTGAAAAACACGTAAACAAAAAGGAACTACCCCCCATACTTACTAACGGAAGGGTTACTCCCGTTACCGGAAATAAATTCACAGCCACCGCCATATTTATTAATGCTTGTATAACTAATGTAAAACTTAAGCCAAGGGCAAGAAAAGCACCAAAAGCATAAGGACATTTTTTAAATATGCGTATACTTCGAAAAAGAAATAACAGGTAAATAAAAAGGATAAACACACCTCCAATCAATCCGTATTCTTCAATAATAATTGCAAATATGAAATCGGAATAAGGATGTGGCAGGAAATTGCGTTGTTCGCTATTACCCGGCCCTAAACCCAAAATACCTCCTTTAGTAATTGCTATTTTAGCCTGGTTAATCTGGTAGTTCTCATCTTTATCAACATCTTTACTATTGTATACAAAATTTTGAACACGTTTAATCCAAGTAGGTATACGGCCCATATCCAGTACTGCCGGAAGATCCTTTCCTTTACCTTCTTCTTTATCGTAATAAGCAATTGAAATAAATACTAACAAAATAACAGGTAGCGAAGCAATGCCTAATGTTGACATTAAATGCTTTGCACTGGCGCGCCCAATAAATAGTAATAATAAGCTGGTTGCTCCAATAATTAAAGCGGTGGATAAGTTTGCCGGAGCAATCAACGCACAAATGATAATAACGGGGATGATTATTGGTAAAAACCCTTTTCGCAAATCTTTGATGACGTCCTGCTTTTTACTCAGTAATCGGCCAAGATACATAAACAGGGCTAACTTGGCCAAATCGGAGGTTTGAAATGTTTGATTAATTACAGGCAGTTTAATCCAACGGCTTCCTTCATTCAATTTGATACCAAAAAAAAGTGTGTAGATTAATAAGGGTATTGATAAAATAAATAGAATTCG
>JBJXDV010000053.1:0-8966 GCA_046153465.1 Chitinophagaceae bacterium | reverse complement strand
GTGCTCAATATCATCGAGGCTGAATTTTTTATTGGCGAGTTCTATTTGTTTTCCTGAAAAGAAAAGGCTCCTGCTTTTATAAGCCTCTTTATTATGTTTTAATAAAACCTGCACAAATCCATTGTAGATATTTATCCAGAATGCTTTTTTTTCATCTTCCGTTGCTAACCTTTTGACCAGATCATCATAGGGTAGGAGCCTAATTTTTTCTTCCAATAACTGCGTTTCCTCCCCGGTTTTAACGGCATACAAAAAATTTTGAGATAATGCCACCAATTCATTTTTACTGCGAATCACTGTATTCATTGTAATAGGTAGAGGAGGATTTTTTTCTGATTCCGTTTTCCTAACTTCCGGGATGCTGTTATCACCTGAAAGCCATTTTGTAATTTCGTTTTCTGTTATTAAAGATGCCTCAATTATGCCAACTATTTTTTTTTCTTTATTTAGCAAGAGTGTATAGGGAAAAGAAGGTGGTTCAAACAAACCTGTAATGGAACCGTCTGCATCTGCGATCACTGGAAATGAAAATCCCTTTCTTGCAGCAATAAATTTTTCAAGTCGCCCGGGTTCTTCTGTTGATATTAAAATAATACTTAGTTTTCCATTGAATTTTTGCTGTAGTTGGGAGAGATTGGGCAGTGCTTTAATACAAGGCACGCACCAGGTACCAAAAAAATCAAGGACCGTTAATTGGCCGCCTAAAGAATCAAGCGTTGATGTAGCAGTGGTATAGTTTAAAATTTTGGAAGCCTTAAAATTTGCGACTGCCTGTCCTGTTTTGTAAATGGTTTGACTATAGCAATTGATACTATATGCCAATAATAGCAGTTTTAAATAAATAACCTTTTTGTGATAATTCATTACTCATAATTATACGTAAATTAAATAATTCAGGATTTAAAAATGGAATAGTAAAGTTATGCAAGCAATAATGGAGTGTGTTAGAGAAACTGCTGCGTATTTAAAGGCGCATGGATTTGCTGAGCGCCCTTTGGTTGGAATTGTATTGGGTACCGGTCTCGGGGCATTAACGAACTACATCGATATAAAATCTACTGTTCGTTATTTGGATATTCCTCACTTTCCAGAGGCAACAGTTGAATTCCACCAGGGAAACTTATTGTATGGGTATATGGGAAATATTCCTGTTATTGCCATGCAAGGCCGGTTTCATTTTTATGAAGGGTATTCGATGCAGCAAATCACATTTCCAATTCGGGTGTTCAAAGAATTAGGTGTTGAATATTTATTTCTGAGTAATGCGGCTGGCGGTATGAACCCTCTTTATAAAAAAGGAGATATTATTTTGATAGAGGATCATATTAACCTTTTACCAGATAATCCATTAAGAGGATTGAATGATCCTAGCCTCGGGCCACGCTTTACAGATATGAGTTGCCCTTACGATACACAGTTAAGAAGTCTTATTCTCGATCAATCAAAAAAATTAAAGCTGTCTGTAAAAGAAGGAGTTTATGTTGCAGTAATGGGACCCAATTTAGAAACAAGATCAGAATACCGGTGGTTACATTCTATGGGTGCCGATTTAGTTGGAATGAGTACCGTTCCGGAGGTTATTGTTGCCAACCAGGTGGGATTGAAATGTGCTGCGATGAGCGTAATAACCGATGAATGTGATCCAGATAATTTAAGACCGGTCAACATTTCTGAGATTATTGAAGTAGCGGGCAAAGCCGATATTTTGTTAAGCGAATTAATGAATGAAGTGATTTGCAGTATCGGGTAATGAGTTTAAAAAGAACTATTTTATTCGAACCATCACAAACGTAATCTAATCAACAATTTAAAATGCTACTGGTATACAAAAAAACCTTCAATACCTGCGAATTACTTAAGAATGTTGCCCTATCTTTGCTGCCCCGAAATAAAACCCTCGGGATATTATCATGTTTCAGAATTTTATTGTTAAACAACTAAACGCTGATGCACAGGAGTCTTCTTCGGTTGAGGCCGTTGAAGCTGCAGCGACAACAACTGCACCTGTGGTGGAGCAAGCTACTGCTCACGATGACTTCGATTGGAGCGTCGATAAAAGAAATGTTACGGCATACAGCAAAGAAGAAAAGGCGAAGTATGACGTTGTGTATGAAGGAACCTTTAAAGCTGTAACGGATGGAGAATTAGTAACCGGATCTGTAGTGGCCCTTACTAAAACGGATGTTGTGATCAACATCGGATTTAAAAGCGATGGATTGATTTCCTTCAACGAATTCCGCGATTTACAAGGTTTGAAAATTGGGGATGAAGTAGAAGTAATGGTGGTTGAAAAAGAAGACCGCGAAGGTCATCTTAACTTAAGCCGCAAGCAGGCAAGAGTTACCCGCGCTTGGGAACATATTGTAGAAGTACACAAAACCGGGGAAGTTATTACAGGTACGGTTACGTCAAAAACCAAAGGTGGTTTGATTGTAGATGTATTTGGAATGGAAACATTCTTGCCGGGTTCTCAAATTGATGTTAAACCAGTAACAGATTATGATCAGTTTGTAGGTAAGACGATGGAATTTAAAGTCGTGAAAATTAATGAAACCATCAAGAATGCCGTTGTAAGCCATAAGGCCTTAATTGAAAGTGATATTGAAGCACAGCGTGCAGAGATTATGAGTAAACTCGAAAGAGGTCAGGTACTGGAAGGGTCTATTAAAAACATAACAGATTTTGGTGCGTTTATGGATCTGGGTGGTTTGGATGGTTTGTTATATATTACCGATATCAGTTGGGGACGTATCAGCCATCCTACCGAGGTGCTGAAACTCGATCAGAAATTGAAAGTTGTTGTATTGGATTTTGATGACGAGAAAAAACGGATTAGCCTCGGATTAAAACAGCTTACGCCTCATCCTTGGGATATCCTTCCCGATACTGTTGTAGAAGGTTCGGTATTAAAAGGTAAGGTAGTAAATATTGAAGATTATGGTGCTTTCCTTGAAATTATGCCTGGTGTGGAAGGGTTGGTGCACGTTAGTGAAATTACCTGGGCCAATACGCCAGTGAATGCTAAGGAATTCTTTAAGTTGGGAGATGAACACGAAGCAAAAATTGTAACGCTCGATAAGGGAAATCGCAAAATGAGCTTATCGATTAAGCAAATGAGTGAGGATCCATGGACCACTATCGAAACACGTTTCCCGGAGGCAAGCCGTCATAGTGGATTGGTAAAAAATATCACTCCTTATGGTGTATTTGTAGAATTATCTACCGGAATTGGTGGTATGATTCACATCAGTGATTTAAGCTGGTTAAAGCGTTTCAGCCATCCTTCTGAGTATACTAAAGTTGGAAGCACTATTGATGTAATCATATTGGGTATCGATAAGGAAAACCGCAAATTGCAATTAGGCCATAAGCAATTGGAGGAAGATCCATGGAATTCTTTGCAGGACACCTTTGCCGTTGGCACCTTGCACGAAGCTACCGTTACCCGTAAGGATGATAAAGGAGCTGTTGTTCAATTGCCGTATGGACTGGAAGGGTTTGCGCCTAACCGTCATTTGAGCAAAGAAGATGGCAAACAGGTACAGGCAGACGAAACCGCCCAGTTTATGGTTATTGAGTTCGACCGAAATGAAAAGCGGATCGTTCTTTCTCATACCAGAATTTGGGAGCAAACCAAGGTGGAAGAAAAGGAAACAGCTAAAAAAGAAGCCAGGGTTGAAAATGAAAATACCAAGAAAGCCGTAAAAGCTGTTCAGGCAAAGGTTGAAAAAACAACACTAGGGGACCTGGGAGCGTTGGCAGGTATTAAAGCCAAACTTCAGGAAGGAGAAAAGGGAGCTGATGAGCCAAAAGCTGAATAACATCTAACACATGTCTAATAAAACTCCTTGTAAAATAACAAGGAGTTTTTTTTTTAAAAGAATAAAACCAAATAATTTTAGATCGTTTCATGCGTTCTAGAAAATTAGTAATAATGATAGTAATGAGGGACCTGGATGATGATCATTTAAAAATGAAATTTTATATTATTTTTCATTGTTGTCCGACTAAAATCATCTTAATAATTATTAAAAGTCTTTTGCAGAGCGAGTTCTAGCCCCCTCTCTTTTAGGAGAGGGTAGGGGTGAGGTGATACTTGCAAATGAAGCATTTAATTTATTTGGTCGGACAACAATGATTATTTTTGTTTCTATCATTTTTGTTCCTCTTATCCTGAATCATTTTTTCCCTGACAAATAAATAATTGCTCAATCTCTAAACATTTTTCTATGTTGGTTATCCGGGTTTTACAGGTATTTCTTGCGCTGAGCTTAACGGTTACAGTGAATGCGCAGGTTAATTTGGATGACGCTTCGAATGCGGATGCATTTGCCCGTAAGTACAAAGACGATGACGTGATGTGTACCTCTTCTTACCATTTCTACACGTTCGATAAAGGAAAAAATGCACTAAATGAAAAAGTGGTGGTCATCCAGGAAGATGCCGAATTGGAATTTCTTTCTCTTAAAAAATTTGCATCCTTTACATACCACGAAGTTTATAATAAGTTCATCCAGCTAAAGACGTTTAAAAAAGCAACAAAAGTTGGAAGGAGTTTCATTCTTTCCGGAAGGTCGGGTGTTGACCGCGCTTTAACTGGTGATGGAATTTTCTTTGATGATAGCCGGGTGCAATATTATCCGATTCGATTTTCAGATAAAGGATCCATGGCAAGGATCACCGTGAAAAAGGAATTCTCAGATGGTAAATATTTAACCCGTTTATTTTTTAAGATGCCCTACCCGGTAAAGGAACAAATATTTGAGTTTAAAGTACCCGAATGGTTGAGCGTAGATTTTAAAGAACAGAATTTTGAAGGGTACAAAATAGAAAAACAGCAGAATAAGAAGGGTAATTACACAAACTATGTGTTTATCATGAAAGAAATGCCTGGCTATAAAAGCGAATTTCAAAGCATTGGGCGTGCCTATGTTGAACCGCATATCATTGTGCAAATAAAATCGTTTGAGTCCAAAAACGAGGTATTGAAAGGCTTTGATAAAATGGATGATATATACAATTGGAATAATAAGTTGTATAATATGGCCGGTAATGAAAAGGATAAATTACAAAGTATGCTTCCTAAAATTATCCAGGGAAAAGCCAATGACCTGGATAAAATAAAAGCAATCTATTATTGGGTACAGGATAATATCCGTTATATCGCTTATGAAGATGGATATTCTGGTTATATACCTGCATCGGTACAAGACGTAGCTTCCAAAAAGTATGGCGATTGTAAGGGAATGGCCAATCTTCTTACAGAATTACTAAAACTTGCGGGATACCAGGCAAATTTTACGTGGATTGGTACCCGTTCTCTTCCCTATAAACAATCAATGCCTGCCTTATGTGTAAATAATCACGCTATTTGTGTGTTGAATTTTCAGGGAAAAGAATATTTTTTAGACGCAACAGAAAAGTATGTGGCTTTTGGGGAAAATGCCTATCGAATTCAGGGTAAGGAAGCAATGATCGCCAAAGGCGATAAATATGAAATTAAAGAAGTGCCCCTTACTACCGGTAAGGAACATAAGGTAACTACCAAAGCTGAGCTGAGTATTGTGAATGAAGTGGTATCCGGCAAAGTGAAGGTTACATTAATAGGTAACGAACGCACCGATTTTCACCAGGCCTATCAGCGGTTACCATTAAATGCACAAAAAGAATATCTAAAAGATTATCTCGAATTTGGTAACAATAACGTACAGTCGGCTAATATAAAAACCAGCGATTTGAAGGACCGGGAACTACCTGTTACCATTGAGGGTGATGTAGATTTAAGTAATTATGTAAATAATATTTCGGGCGATAAATATATCAGTATCGACTTTTTTCCAAAAACGCTGGAGCGCTATATGCCTGATGAAAAAAGAATAAATGGCTATGATTTTGACTATGTACTTAGCTATGATGACGAGATATCACTAACGGTGCCTTCTGACCGTAAATTTGTTGATATCCCCGAAAAGCTGGATATGAATTTTGAAGGGTATGAGTTTAAAGGAGAATATATCGTAGCAGGAAATAAAATTACGCTCAAAAAATTGCTGACGATTAAAAACAGCGTTATTAAAACTTCTGATTTTACGAACTGGAAAAAATTTCTTGAATCAATCAAGGATTTTAATAAGTATTTTATAAGTGTAACCAAAAAATAAGTTTGGCTATGAAACAATTCTCTCAACCGATACGAAGGTTTTCTTTTTTGTTGTTTTTATTTTTAGCTGTATTACCGGCCGTAAGAGCGCAGCAGATGATTGATGAGGACTTTCTTGATAATATTGAAGCCAATGCAAAGTTTATCTTAGATGAAGCAGCTCCTGCATTTGCTATAAATGCAATACCTGATAAATGGAAAAATGAGTCGGCAGTTGTTGTTGGGTATAAAAGAAGTATTCTCTTTGATAAGAAATCAAGCGGCGGATTTTTTAGTACGAAAGAACGAGGTTTGTTTTTTTTCGAAAAAGTTCGTTTTAAAATAAAACTAAATGACCCTAACGCTGTTGAAACTTTTTCAGAAATCTATTTCCGCTTTAGCGACAAAGAAGATGGTTTTATAGCACGCATAATAAAATCAACCGGCGAAATACTCACAGTTGATTTAAGTGACGCCGTTAGTATTGAATCTGGCAGTGATATGCCCGAATTTTTTAAAAGCTTTTTTGATCAGATCTACAGTACCGACCGCCGATATTTTAAAGTAGCCGTTCCCAATCTTGACCCGGGCGATATATTGGAATATATGGCAAACACAAAAAGTAAATTAACGGTTGCCGTTTCGGGGTATATTGAATTTACACCACAATACGAAGTTTGCAGTAAGAATTATCCTGTAATGCATAATGAAATTATTATTGAAACAGATGAAAAATCATATTTTAAATCGATTTCATTAAATGGAGCCCCCGAGTTTATTAAAGAACCGACTGAGGATAGAAACTTTTCTAAGTATGTATTTGTAGACAAGGACCGTGCTACCGAAAAAGATGTGAATTTTGTACGGGAGTTCTTAGTGTATCCCCTGGTGAAATTCCAGGTGACGTATGCCAACAATACACAATTTAAAGGTGCATTAATTGGGAAGAATGGAGAAATTAAAAAGGGATTTTCAAAAGAAGAGTTAGCAAAAAAAGCCTGGGACGATTATGAAAGTACAGGGAATTACGCAATGAATGCTGGTTCCTACATTTCTCCAACTATTCAAAACTTTGTTAATGAAAGTTGGAACGCATTAAAAAAACTGGGAGCCAAAGACTGGTCCGAAAAAGACTTTTTGAAGAATACGTACTATTATATCCGTAATAAAGTATTGTTTCGAAACAGTTACCTGAGTGATAAAACATATGCCTTTATCTTGGGATCGTTACTGTTTCAACGTGATATCAAGTCCGAATTGGTAATTACTACATCTAATCAAATTGGATCTTTTAAAGATATTTTATTTGAGAACGAGATTCGGTATTTAATTAAAGTAAATAACCAGTTATATTTTAATTGCACCGATCATTCTAACCCGGGAGAATTGGTGGAGTCTCTTTTAGGTAATGAATCCTATATTATAGGTAAGCCAGCTAAAAACGGGACACAGGAAATCAAGCCGTTTGCTTTACCGGATGCCGCATTTTCCGACAATAGTGCCAGCTTTTTGGTAAATACAAGCATCTCTTCAGATATGAATACCATTAACGTATCCCGATCGAATAGTTATAAAGGGATCAGTAAAGCGCGATCGATTGATGATGCAATGAAATTTACGACCTATATGCTTGACGATTATAAACTATTCGGTGGTAATGATCCTTCTGAAGGTATGCGTGGCAATCAGCAGGCTGAATACGATAAATCAATCAAAGCATTGAAAGATGAATATAAAAAACAAAAACCCGATTTTGTTAAGGACGATTTGCAACGGGAATACCGTCAAAAAGTAGTTTATAAGGATTTTAAGATAGCTAGCGATGGGCGTTCACAGAAAAAGAGCGACCTCGTTTATACGGAAGATTTTGAATTACCGGGTATGGTTCGAAAGGCAGGTAAGAAGTACCTGGTTAATCTTACCGGGTTGGTTGGGCCTCAACTCCAAATAAAAGATGAACAGCGCGATCGAAGACTAGATATCAGTATTGGATATGCGCGAACCTTGAACTGGGTAATTAACTTTAAGATACCTGATGGCTATACCGTTGATGGATTAAAGGAATTGAATACCTCAGCGGTAGAAAATGAAACGGGAAAATTCAGTTGCGAGGCTAAAGAAGAAAATGGATCTGTTATTATCACGATAACGAAAATCTACAAACAGGCAAATATCAGTAAATCGAAATGGAAAGAAGTGTTACAGTTTATTGATGCGGCGTATAATAATTCATTTAAGTATATCTTATTAAAACCTAAAACCTAAACATTGATTTTTTATGAAGAAAATCCAAATCCTCGCACTTATTTTATTGGCTACTGCTGTGGCCCGGGCACAATACAAAAAGGCAAGCTTTTTCTCAAAGGGAGGCCGCACTTATGAGCTTGGAACTACGGCTCACGTCATGGGCGATGGCAAAGGTGCTCCATTAGGATTCTATTTTGGGTGGGGCAGAGACAAAACTGAGAGCCATTTTTTCAGGTGGACCGAGCTTGTTGTATTGCCACCTTACAAATATCAATTTCAAACTCTTGCTTCAACGCTTAATAACCCCGGTAATAAAGAGTCTATCACCGTGTCGGGAAAATCGAGTACCCATTTGGTTTATAATTTTAATGTCGGATATCATTTATTGGATCGTTCTGAAGATGAAAAAAAAATACTGCCCTTTATTTTTTTAGGTTTCAACGTTGTTTTGGTTGGCAATATTAAAGAGGAGAATTACAGTAGCGACTATTATGACTTGGATAAAGTGGGTGCAGGCGATGGATTTAGCCTGGGTGTTAGAGGTGGCGCAGGGGTTCTTTTTAATTTAACGGAGAAGGCT
>JBJXDV010000052.1:0-3404 GCA_046153465.1 Chitinophagaceae bacterium | reverse complement strand
CTATGTAAAAATTCTTCAGCTGCCTGCATAAGGTTCTCGATTTTTTTGTCAGATACACTTTCTTCCGGAAATCCAAATCGGTTGCTGCTCCGGGTTTTTACCTCTATAAAATGAACCTTATTGCTTTTAGTGGCAATGATGTCAATTTCATAATGCGAATGCCTCCAATTGCGATGCAGTAAACAAAAGCCACTTTCTTCTAACCAAGCTGCGGCAAGTTCTTCACCTTTTTTTCCAGTTTCGTTATGTGATGCCATTGCCAATTTGTATTATTGCCTACGAAAACACTTTATGCAAACTACATCAAAAATATTCAGACTTAAAGGGGTTGTACAACATTATAGCTGGGGTGGTCATCGATTTTTACCCGAATTGCTGCATATACCTAATCCATTAGGGCAGCCCTTTGCCGAGTACTGGATGGGTGCTCACGAAAATGCATCTTCTATAATTGAATTTGAAAATGGAACTCATCAAACGTTGGTTTCATTTGTCAGAGAAAACAGCAAAGAAGTATTGGGTGATACGGTTAACAAAAAATTTGGCTGTTTGCCCTACTTATTTAAAATCCTGGATGTAAAAGAGATGTTATCCATCCAGGTTCATCCTTCTAAAAAATCAGCAGTCGTAGAATTTGAAGCCGAAAATGAAAAAGGGATTCCGGTAAATGATCAATCGCGCAATTATAAAGATGACAATCATAAACCAGAATTGATGGTAGCGTTGAGTGATTTTTGGTTATTGCATGGATTTAAATCGCCACCAAAACTTAAAGCAATTTTACAATCTGTACCTGAGTTTAATTTCTTAATGACTACGTGGACCCAATATGGATACGAAGGTATTTATAAAGAAATAATGGAAATGGATCCTTTAAGGGTAAATAAGGTTCTTCAACCACTTATCGATCGCATTCTACCGATGTATAATTCCAATGAACTAAAAAAATCATCGGAAGATTTTTGGGCGGCCCGTGCGTACCAAATTTTTTGCAAATCGGGTATACTAGACCGGGGGCTTTTTTCCGTTTATTTTTTTAATATTGTTCATCTAAAACCAGGTGAAGCCATTTTTCAGGATGCCGGCATACTTCATGCGTACCTGGAAGGCCAAAATCTGGAAATAATGGCTAATTCCGATAATGTATTGAGAGGCGGTTTAACCACTAAAAAAGTAGATGTGCCGGAGCTTCTGAAACATGTACTATTCGAATCAGTGGACCCCAAAATTATAATTGGACAACCAATTGTAAATGGAATAGACGATGTCTTTGTTACTCCAGCCAATGATTTTGAGTTAAGGCGGTTGCAGTTAAAAGCGGATTTAGTGACCCAATTGAATTGCCATACTGCGGAGATTTTCTTAGTAACAGAAGGCGGGGTGGACGTGAGGGAAGGGAACGAGCGGATAAAACTTCAAAAAGGGGAGTGCTTTTTTGGTATAGCGGGTGCGACCATACAACTGAAGGCCAGCAAAGAAGGTTCAATTATTTTTAAAGCTACTGTTCCTGAGTAAGTAGTTGGAATATTTTTACTGTTGCGGGATGGGATAACCATGATTTGAACTATTTTTGGAACTGAATTGATAAATATGAAATTGAATAAAACCACGATCTGGTACCTCGTTATTTTAATTATTGTTGCTGCTTTGTACAGGGTTATTCCAAATCGCATGTATGGATTTGCTCCTCATATTGCGATGGCATTATTTGGTGGTGCAGTTATCAAAGATCGTAAATGGGCATTTGCACTACCATTGTTTTCCATGTTTGTGTCGGATGCCTTATATGAACTTTTATATCAAAATGGTTGGTCATCGATTCAAGGGTTTTATAGCGGGCAATGGCTAAATTATCTTGTTATTGCTTCTGTAACGATAGTTGGTTTTTTAATGAAGAAAATTACCATCGTAAATATATTGGCGTACTCGTTTATTGCTCCTACCTGGTTTTTTCTTCTTTCGAATTTTACAGTTTGGATTGGCGCCAAAACAATACCTCAAACCTGGGCAGGTTTAATGGAAACCTATATTTTAGGTATTCCATTCTATCGGAATAGCGTTTATGCTACATTGGTATTTAGTGCAGTATTTTTTGCGGCTTGGTTTATAATAAGTCGTAAAAAATCGTTGGCGGTTGCCTGAAAATAATTTTATCTTTTAAACCATCTGCACTGTTCGGATAGTTTTTTTTAATTGATTTTGATAATAGAAAACTAAGGATAAAGATAAATTTACAGGCAGGTGCTTTTATTTTTTGTTCTCCGCTTCATACATTTCATCTGTTTCCAGATTATCTCCATCAGCAGCAGCCGTAGCTAATTCATCACAACGATTATTGTATTGATTTTCGGCATGGCCCTTGACCCATTTGAATCTGATCTTATGTTTCTTCGACAATTCGTGATAATATAACCAGAGATCTTTATTCTTTTTGCCGCCTTTAAAATTAGTAGCTATCCAATTTTTTAACCATCCTTCTTCAACTGCCCTTACGATGTATTGGCTGTCAGAATAAATAGTAATTGATAGTCCTTCACGGTTAAGGGATTCCAGGCCAGCTATAACAGCCATTAACTCCATTCTGTTGTTAGTGGTGTAACGAAATGCTCCCGAAAGTTCCTTGTGATGACCTTTCCACATTAAGATCGTTCCATAACCACCCGGGCCAGGATTACCCCGTGCCGAACCATCTGTATACATTACTAATTCACCACTTCCTGCGTTCAAAAGATATACTATTTAATTACCTGCAAAACGAAATTTTTTGAGCATCGTGCAATGGGGGTTCAAAAACAACCGGTCTACCATCACTACTTTCATATTCGCAAAACGTTTTTCTTCTACTTTAAAATAACGTTTTATTATTCGGTACTTACTTCGATCATCCAATAGATCCGTCTTAATCACAATTCGATTGTTGGTTGATGTTGCTAACCCTTTTTTAATCATTTCCGAGCAATACATTTTATCGTCCGTTTCAAGCCCGAATAACATATCAAATGGAATTTTTTTTTGGTATTGTTCCTCGAGAAAAGAGAGAAAAGATATTTTTTCATTGGGAGAAAGATCGTAGCGCCCAATACCAACACCATAATTTTTAGAAGGATTGCAAAAGCTATCCAGCGATTCTTTTCTAACCTTATCCTTTATATAATAATAATCCGGTTCAATTGAGTAGATAAAAACACTGTCTTTTTCAGCTACCACAATTCCCGCATGGGAATAGGTTTTATCTACTTTGCACATATCTTTTATTTGATCACTGGAGAAGTCGGTTCCGGTTCTCAGTAATAAATCGCCCGTTTGAATTGTTTTTCGAATTTCAAGAAGTATAGAGTCGTTTACAAGTTGTATATGTTTTTTTTCTGAAACGGTTGCGTCTATTGCAGGGGGTTGCTCTTCAC
>JBJXDV010000051.1:0-2802 GCA_046153465.1 Chitinophagaceae bacterium | reverse complement strand
GGTAGCCCAAGCGCATTTACTTTTTTAACCAGTGTCCCCATTGCTCTATCTATAAATTGAACAGCACCTCTTGTTTGTTTGGATAAAGGTCCGTGGGCATGCCCTTCATGATCTGCATTGCTAAAATAAAACAGGATCAAATGAGGGCGCACTTCTTCCGGAAGTTTTAACCAATCGATTACTCTGTCGATTCGGTAATTGATATCGGTGTTATCGCTGAATTTATACCAATACGTTGGATGGGTTTGTTGAATAGGCGCTTCCGTTCCAACAAAATGATAGGATGCACTAAGCATACCCTGCTGTTCGGTAAGTACCCATAAAGGAGTTCCACCATACCAGGTTCCGTCTTCTACTGTTTTTCGGTTAGACATACTATATGATTCTTTCCGGCTCCTATCGTAAAACTCGTTATATACCAATCCATGATGCGATGGATACATGCCTGTAGCTATTGAATAATGATTGGGAAAGGTTACACTGGGAAAAGATGGAATCATACTGATGGCTTTTGTTCCAGTGGCTCTTAATTTTAATAAATTAGTGGCTTTGTACAGGTCGGCATAATCGTAGCGGAAACCATCAGCAGAAATCAGAATAACATAGGGCTTTGATAATTGCGCTGAATTATTCTTTCTATTGGGAGATATTTGAAGCAGGGTATCTTGCGCACCCACAATAAAATTGAAGACTATACATATAATGAGGAAAATAATTCTTTGCATAAATAAAAATTTACTGATAAGCAAGAGAGACCTTGTAAAACTATTCAATTATTTTACCGGTAAAAAATTGTTGTAAAAATAGTATTGAACAGGACAGACTAACATTGATTTTAAAGTAAGGAAAGCATCAAAGTACTGTCTTATGTTTTACCAAGCAGAACCTGATTAATGTATTATTTTTATTGTCATCGTTAAGTCTCCTGCAAGGGACTCCGCGGTTTTAAATGGAGCACCTCAGGGTCTCTTGTGGAAGACGCTGCTATGACTGAAAAATTGCTATTGCAAAAAATAGCTGTGCAAATGGGTGTAGTGAAAGAAAATATTCTACTACAAAAGAAGTATTCAATTTCATTCAATAGCTAATTCAATTTCGGTAAGTTTCTTTTTTGTCCACCCTGCTCAAGTTCCAATGCTTCCACCTTCCCATCTTTATCACGAATTATTCTTATCACAGCATTGGGCACTTCCGCAACCGTAAACGTTACCATATCTTCGAAAGTCATTTTAAAACCATCCCCCGATTGTCCGTTTTGGCGAATACATAGTTGCTCACCGCAAAATCGAATGGTGAGCGTATCTGTATTGCTCAATTTATAATCGCCTAAATATTGCTGCATCGTTTCTTTCGGTACTATCGCCAGTTTCTTAAAAACAGGTTTGAAAAACCCATTCCAATCATACACCTGGGCCACACTGTTCAACACTTCGTTAATGATATTAAAGTTTTCTCCGTTAACCATTATCACTACACCATCTCCTCCCTTCAAACTTCCGTAATAGGTACATACAAATGCTTCATTGCTTCCATTGTGATTAAAGTATTTAACCCCATTTCTATTCTCAATAAACACACCTAATCCAAAAGCGGTATCCATATACGGAGTCATTCTTTTTTTCATCATTGCTGGTGATAATACTTTTTTCGATTTTCCTTCGTAAGCCAACTGGCACTCGATAATGTATTTGGCAAGATCAGTAGGGGTGGTCCATAAACCTGCAGCGGCCTGCTCCGGATATACATGATATTTTCCCTTCACAGGATTTCCTGTTTCATAATAACCGGTAGCGAGGTTAGTGGTATCTGTTGGAGGTTGATTGTAGGAACTGTTCATCATACCCAACGGAGTTAATACCTCTTTTTGCATATACTCGCTGTACTTTCTTCCGGTTACCGATGTAATTATTAATTGTGAAATAGTGGTTCCTCCACCTGAATATTCAAATTTTTTACCCGGTTCAAATGCTGAACGAACCGCTTCGGTATTCGCTGGCTTCTGACCATCCAATACCTGTTGTATAGTAGGTAATAGATCTGTTCGCTCATATCCGGGGAAACCATGAATGGTAAGTCCTGCTGTATGACTTAATAAATTATAAACGGAAATCTTTTTATTTTTAGAAAGACTATCGTACGGAAACTTCCAGGTTTTTAAATAGGTATTAATATCAGCTTCCGGATTTATTTTTCCCTGTTCAACTAATTTTAATAGTCCAAGACTATTTAAACTTTTACTAATAGAAGCAGCCTGGAACCTTGTTTTAGTAGTTACTTTTCTATTTTCCGAAACATCAGCCCAGCCATATCCTTTGGCCCATTCAATTTTGTAATTTTTAATGACAGCAATACTCAACCCTTTTGTATTCGAGCTTTTCATACGATCTTCAATATTCCAATGAGGCAGGCTATCTCCATATATAACGGCGGTGGTCAGGCTATTTTCGACCTTATTTATTTTTTTGCCAATCTCACTGGATATTTTTTGAGAAAACAATGAAACCGGAACAAATAGCAATAAGAATACTTTTTTCATAAAATAATAGTAATTTAATTTTTTGAAGACAGCTTAAGCAAATAGGTACTAATCCTCTTTACTTCCTTTTTCTCCTACAAACCACTGCTCTTTGTTTCTAAACAATACATTGAACGTTGTGAGCGAACCATAACAGCGCGTAATATATTGCTGAATATTTACTTTGTCTTCATCATTTAATTTTTTATTACTGTTGATATTTTGTTCCAATACTCTGATACGGTCGCGCAACATCACAATTTTATGAAAGAAATCCTCAATGGGAA
>JBJXDV010000050.1:0-3944 GCA_046153465.1 Chitinophagaceae bacterium | reverse complement strand
ACTATTGACTATTGACTATTGACTATTGACTATTGACTATTGACTATTGACTATTGACTATTGACTATTGACTATTGACTATTGACTATTGACTATTGACTATTGACTATTGACGACAATAAAAAATCTACATGATTTATCGAAGTAAAGCTCCTTTACGAATTGGCCTTGCCGGTGGAGGTACAGATGTGAGTCCATTTTGTGACCTTTATGGAGGTGCTATTCTTAATGCTACCGTTTCCCTATATGCGCATGCAACGATTGAACCCTTGCAGGAAAATGCAATCATACTATGTGCAATGGATCAAAAAGAAGAACAACGATTTGAATGGGCTTCTCAATTGCCTATCGATGGAAAACTTAATCTGTTAAAGGGAGTTTATAATCGAATTCAAAAAGAATACGGAATGCCTTTAACAGGATTTCGTCTTTCTACTTTCGTGGACGCCCCCGCTGGTTCTGGATTAGGTACTTCCTCTACGCTGGTTGTGGCAATAGTAGGTGCATTTGTTGAAATGCTTCGATTGCCCTTAGGCGAATATGATATCGCGCATCTCGCATATGAAATTGAAAGAAAAGAGTTGAATATGGCTGGCGGCAGACAGGATCAATATGCCGCCACTTTCGGGGGAGTGAACTTCATGGAATTTTTAGCCGGAGATAAAGTAATCGTTAACCCTCTTCGCATTAAACAGCAATACTTATTTGAGTTAGAAAATAACCTGGTATTACATTATACTGCTACAAGCCGCGAATCGGCGAAGATTATCGAAAAGCAAAGCCAAAATGTTGTTCAAAAAAAAGAAAAATCGATTGAAGCAATGCACCAATTAAAACAGCAGGCCCAATTAATGAAAGAAGCACTGCTGAAAGGCAGAGTGAATGAAATTGGTGAGATTCTTGATTTTGGTTTTCAACAAAAGAAACAAATGGCGGAAGGAATAAGTACAGATCAACTTGATGAAATATATGTAGCCGTTAAAAAAGCAGGGGCCTCCGGTGGAAAAATTTCTGGTGCCGGAGGCGGTGGCTTTATGATTTTCTATTGCCCCATCAATACAAAATATAAAGTAATTGAAACCCTGGCGACGTTTGGAGGCTATGTAAAAAACTATCAGTTTGTTGACCATGGGATGACGAGTTGGACAATATAGTGAATAGTCAATAGTCAGAAGTCAGGAGTCAGAAGTCAATAGAACTTTCATAAAACTCAAGACTTGACTTGTCTTTTAGCTTCTGTCTTCTGTCTCCTAACTACTAACTTCTATCTCCTGACTCCTGTCTCCCGACTCCTGTCTTCTCTCTCTCCCGACTATTAACTATCTTCATATCATGGAAAAAATAAAAAAAATAATAGCTGATTCCATTGGAGTAAAACAGCACATACTTCAAAATGATTTATTCCTGCAAACTATTTCTTTGATAGCAGAGAAAATGGTAGCTGCTTTAAAAAAAAGAAATCGCATTTACTTTTGCGGTAATGGTGGAAGTGCAGCCGATGCACAACATTTAGCTGCTGAATTTAGTGGTCGTTTTTATAAAGACAGGGATGCATTGCCCGCAGAAGCGTTACATTGCAATACCTCGTATCTTACTGCAGTTGCTAATGACTATGGTTTTGATCTTGTTTATGCACGCTTAATAAATGGAATAGGCACTAATGGCGATTTTTTAGTTGGACTATCAACTTCCGGTAACTCAGTAAATATTATAAAAGCGTTTGAGGTTGCGAGAAGCAAAGGAATATCGACTGTTGGTTTTACAGGAGCATCGGGTGGCAAACTGAAAGAACTGAGCGATTATTTAGTTAATGTGCCTTCATCAGATACACCCCGAATTCAGGAAAGTCATATTATGCTCGGACATATTATTTGCCAGTTGGTTGAGGAACAATATTTCGCTTTTTAAAGTAATGCTGTTATTATTAAAAAAAAGGAGTTGCTTTCTATAAATTCGCAACCACCAGCATTTATCCTGAAATACTTATTAGAAATGAAAATTAAAGAAGCCATTATATTAGCGGGAGGTTTAGGTACGCGATTGCAATCTGCGGTTCCCAACTTGCCCAAATGCATGGCTCCCGTTGCTGGCAAACCATTTCTTTCTTATGTAATCGATTATTATGCCGCCCAGGGAATTGAAAAATTTATTTTTTCGCTGGGTTATAAGCATGAAATCGTAGAAGACTACCTTAATGATGAATATACTATTCTTGATATGGAATATGTAATTGAAGAAAAACCTTTAGGCACTGGAGGGGCCATTCAATTTGCCTGTAGAAATGCACGCGATAAAGATGTACTTGTAGTAAACGGAGACACCCTTTTTAAAATAAATCTTGCCGCCTTATCAACACTGCATGTTGAAAAACAGGCAGCATGCACTTTATGTCTTAAACCACTCACTAAATTTGACCGCTATGGAGTTGTTGAATTAAAAGAGGATCGGTCCATTAAAAGTTTTGAGGAAAAGAAATTTTATGAAGACGGCACTATTAACGGCGGAGTGTATGCGTTGAATGTAAAAAAGCTTTTGGATAAAAAACTGCCACCAGCTTTTTCGTTTGAAAAAGACTATCTCGAAGCCTATAGTAAAAAGGAATCCTTTTTTGGCTGTGTTCAAGACAACTATTTTATTGACATTGGTATCCCCCAGGATTTTGAAAAAGCACAAGCAGAGTTAGCATTTTGAAAGTACATAGATGTTATGAATCGAAAGGTAGTATCAAACGATTTAATCCAGACATATCCATTGTATTCGCTTAATAGAGGTTGCCATCGAAAATGAACCTGAACCCTAAATTATCGTTAAGTGAATATCCAGCTACTTAATAATTCCATTTTGAACTCTATCCATTCTTTATAACTATGCTCGATTTAAAGTTAATTGACAATGACTGGACCATTTTCCTTGACCGTGATGGGGTAATAAATAAGGAGAAGTATATGGATTATGTGTACACGTATGATGAATTTGTTTTTTATGATCACGTACCAGAAGCTATAAAACTAATTTCTTCCATAGCAGGACGAATTATTGTTACCACCAACCAACGCGGAGTAGGCAAAGCGTTTATGAAAGAAGAGGATTTAATAAAGATTCATGAGAATATGGTACGTGATATTTCAAAGGCAGGAGGAAGAATCGATAAGATTTATTATTGCACATCTACTGATAACGACCACCCCAACCGAAAACCAAATCCGGGTATGATTCGCAAGGCGCAAAGAGAATTTCAGGAAATCAATTTGAAAAAGGCCTTGATTGTTGGAAATAATTTAAGTGATATGGAATTTGGGCGGAATGCAGGTATTTATACCGTTTTTGTAAAAACAACCCATCCTGATCAAGTACTGCCGCACAAATGGATAGATCTTGCACTACCCTCTCTCCCCGATTTTGCAAAAGCTTTGCAATTACGTTAAAATTTTATGGACAGAATAACGTTTATCTGTGCAATGTAAAAGGCTTTGTACCTTTACCAATGCAAAAACATCCCATTTAAATGAAAAATGCTGGTCGATATGCCCTTTTGATTTTTGGAACTTGGTTAGTACCAGGATTATTTTCAACAAGTAGTGCTCAGAAGATTTCTGCTGCAACCAGAGGAGAATTATTGCTTAAAGAAGATACACTAAAAACGATTTCACGTAAAATGGTTTTCAGTGAAGATGCAGCGGATAGGTTTCGTAGTGATAGCACTTTGGTGCGTACACTCATCAGGGCGTTGCGTAGACCAAATTCATTCTATTTCCCTTTTGACTCATTGAACATTTCTAAAGTTTATGCACCTGATAGCAGCTTCCGCATTTTTACCTGGCAATTAAAAAAAGATGAATACGTGATTTTGCAAAAAGGAGCTATTCAAATGAATACTTCTGATGGATCGCTCAAACTTTTTCCATTGTTTGATAATTCAATGTATACAAAAAAGCCAAACGATT
>JBJXDV010000049.1:0-3366 GCA_046153465.1 Chitinophagaceae bacterium | reverse complement strand
GTTGGCCTGTTGCCAGTAAAGACTTTGAACGGAACCAGCGAATTATATTCCATTGAGGATTTTCCAGCTTTCTCAAATTCTTCAATCACTTCCTTCGTCGTTTTACCATTCATTAACGCTTCCGTTTGTGCAAAGAAATTAGAAAGCAATTTCAGGTGATGATCTCCTAACGGGTTATGACTGATTGCAGGCGCTATAAAATCGCAGGGAATAAAACAGGTACCCTGGTGAATCAGTTGATAAAAAGCATGTTGACCGTTAGTACCGGGCTCTCCCCAAATTACCGGGCCAGTTGAATAAGTTATATCATTACCATTTCGATCCGCTTTTTTTCCATTGCTTTCCATATTACCCTGCTGAAAATAGGCGGCAAACCGATGGAGGTACTGATCGTAAGGTAAAATAGCTTCACTTTGTGCGCCAAAAAAATTAATATACCATATACCAATAACCGCCATTAGTATTGGAATGTTTTTTTCAAAAGAAGTTTCTTTGAAATGAATATCTGTATCTTCTGCACCTTTAAGTAGTTGTTCAAAGTTTTCGTAGCCAATTGTTAAGGCAATCGATAAGCCAATGGCGCTCCACAACGAATATCTTCCACCAACCCAATCCCAAAATTCAAACATATTGGCTTTGTCGATACCAAATTTTTCTACTTCTTTTTCATTGGTTGAAAGTGCCACAAAATGTTTAGCAATATGAGCCTCCTCTTTTGCATGTTCTAAAAACCAGGTACGTGCCGTACGTGCATTCGTCATCGTTTCCTGCGTAGTAAATGTTTTGGAGGCAACCAGGAAAAGTGTTTCCTCGGGATTCAATTTTTTCAACGTTTCGAAAATATGGGTACCATCTACGTTAGATACAAAATAAGTCTGTATCCCTTTTACCCAATAAGGTTTCAACGCTTCAGTAACCATATACGGCCCGAGATCACTTCCGCCAATTCCGATATTCACAATTTGCTTTACTGGTTTTCCTGTGAAGCCCTTCCATTGTTGACTATGTACCTGGCTACAAAATTTCTTCATCTTTTCCCGCACCTGAGAAATGGCTGGCATTATATCCATACCATTTTCCTGGATAGATTGTTTCGAAAAATTACGCAATGCTGTATGTAATACCGCACGATTTTCAGTAGCATTTATTTTCTCTCCACTAAACATTGCTTCAATGGCCTGCTTCAATCCACATTCCGATGCAAGTTGAATCAGTAGTTCGATCGTCTCCTGCGTAATAATATTTTTTGAATAATCGAACAGCAAATCATTCAAATTCTGTGAAAAAGAAGCAAAACGATTTGGATCCTTTTTAAACAGCTCTTTCATCTGTACAGACTTCATTTGTTCAAAATGGCTGGTCAATTTTACCCATGCCTGGGTTGTAGTGGGATCAGTTTTGGGAAACATATACTTTATTAATTGGCTGCAAATTACTGAATCGCTGTATTAAATTTATGGAAGACTAGGTGCTTATCATTATTTAGTTTAATTAAGGGCTATATAGCTTTTAGATATGAAATTCCGCTTCTATTTTGGCTTCAGTTTAGTTACCTGTTCTATAAATCCATTATCAATCAAACACCAATATCTATGAAAACATCTTTACTCACTCTTTTATTTATCAGCAGTTTTAGCCTTTGTTCTTTTGCGGATACTCACAGTCCTTCTTTCTTTGGAGGGAATACTATAGTAATGAAGAGTTTTTCTGGCTCAGTTGACCGTGGAGTTATAAAACTATCATGGGACCTAACAGAAATGGAACAGGAGGTAAGCTGTTTTTTGGAAAGAAGTGAGGATGGTGTGTCGTTTTTTCCCTTTCAACGTTTTGAAATTAAGAAAAGGTTTGCCGGAGTTATGAATGCATATGATAAAATAAAAAACGGAGGGTTGTACTATTATCGAATTAAAATGACTAAAACAGGTTATTTATCCTATGTGTCAACAGTTGTGTCTGTTCGCAATTCGGCCGGCAAAGAAATTAATAGTCCATTCAAAATAGAGAATCCGTTCCGCCATCAATTAACAATCAATGGAAATTTCGGTGCTCAGAAGATCGTGGTAGAAATCGCCGATATGAATGGTCAGGTGCGTATTGTAAAAAATATTAAAGCAAATTCAGCTATGGAAAGTGCTTCTATTGCTTGTGAAAATCTTGATAAAGGAGTTTATATAATAAGGGTTAAAGAAGAAATAAATGGCATACAAAAATTAATTACAACAAAGCGAGTGATAAAGAATTCAGAGTAGACAAAAAGGAATTGTTAGTACAATTGAAAAAGTTTAAAAAAACACTTCAACGATCAACATTACATTTTCTTAATAATTTTAATAACATAATCGACCATTTCCTGGGTGATGTCTAGATGAAGTACCAGGCGAATCTGGCTGGGCGTCATAGCAATTACTGAAATCGAATGTTCCTTAAACAATTCAACCAATTGTTTGGCGGTATACGGGGGATTCACTTCGAAAATAATAATATTCGTTTCAACAGGCAAGAGTTGCTTACAAAATTCTTTTTCCATCAGGGTGCTTGCAATTTGCTTTGCCCTTCTATGATCGTCAACTAATCGATGCACATGATTTTCCAGCGCATAGATACCCGTTGCAGCCATATATCCTGCCTGGCGCATTCCACCCCCAAATACTTTTCGCACCCTTCGAGCTTTCTGAATAAATGGTTTTGTTCCGATAAGCACACTTCCAATAGGGCATCCCAATCCCTTATTTAAGCAAACAGAAATACTATGGAATGCAGTACCAAAAAGGATAGGTGTTTGTTTTTTTGCAACCAGTGCATTAAACAAACGCGCCCCATCTAAATGAAGCAAAAGATTTTTTTCATCACATAGTTTCCGAATCTTGTTGATTTCTTCTATATCATAACAACCACCTCCACCCCGGTTAACCGTATTTTCAAGACATACTAATTTTGAGATTGGTTTATGTACATCATCCGGATTAATAGCGTCGGCGATCTGGTTAGCGGATATTCGTCCGGTGGTTCCTTCTATCAGTTTAACCTGGCATCCTGCATTTCCTGCAATACCTCCCCCCTCATATTGATACACATGTGCAGTTCGTTCACAAATAACTTCATCACCTGGTTGTGTATGTACTTTTATTGCAACCTGGTTACTCATCGTTCCGGTAGGGCAATAGAGGGCTGCTTCCATCCCAAACATAGATGCAACAAGCGATTCTAATTTATTTACTGTTGGGTCCTCAACAAATACGTCATCACCAGTGGTTGCATTGTACATCGCGTCAAGCATGCCCGGTGTGGGTTTGGTAATTGTGTCGGAACGAAAATCTACTAACATATAATAGTAATATAGGCCGCTAATTTACAGTATTACTTTTA
>JBJXDV010000048.1:0-4173 GCA_046153465.1 Chitinophagaceae bacterium | reverse complement strand
GCTGGCTCGAGTTGTGGAGGCGCAGTAGCCTGAGGGTTCAGAAAATACAGGTAATAGGTTGGCGAATTAGCGTCTGTTCTTAACAGGCATTAATTTTCTTAAGAATTTTCTTATAAGAGAAATAACCGCTGATGACTGTGGTTAAACCGAGGATGGCGTAAATAAACCAGGGAATATTCCGGCCAAAGAGTACGAGGTAAATATTAGCCGCATTGAAGATTAATACAGCCAAAAAAATTGGCAAGCCGAGTGGTTTTTTGCTTTTGAAGTTTTTAATTAGCCATGCAACAGCGAGAAAAAACAAGGGGGTAGCAACAATATGTATTCCCAAAAACAACAGGGGATCCACCTCATAGTTGTTCCCTAAAGTAATGTAATAATTTTTTATGGCATCCCATATATTCAGCATATAACAATATAGTTCTGGAAAAAAGAATTTCAGCAAAAGTAAATTAAAAGCGATTGATTGAATAATTTGAAGGTTGGAGCTTAATCATAAATTCAATTTCACCTGTTGAATAAAATGACTTTACTATAAGACCTATTATTTAAAAAATGATTCTATAAGATTTCGCAAAGCGCGCCGATGAATTAACGTTAAAAAA
The DNA here is from genome assembly GCA_046153465.1 of Chitinophagaceae bacterium. Classification (GTDB taxonomy): domain Bacteria; phylum Bacteroidota; class Bacteroidia; order Chitinophagales; family Chitinophagaceae; genus Endoryza. Next base: position 3,568 of record JBJXDV010000048.1, on the reverse strand, counting down.
ATATTAGCTAACGATACATGAAAGAAGCGTTGATCCTTTTTGTAAGAAAGCCTGAACTGGGTAGAGTAAAAACAAGGCTGGCGTCATCTATCGGTGAAAAGGGTGCCTTATTGATTTATAACAAACTATTAAACCATACCAAAGAAATTTCTTCAATTTCGAGAGCCCATAAATTTATTTTTTATACTGAACAAATAGAAAGAAACGATCTATGGGAAGGCGCTGACTTTTCAAAAAGGGTACAAAATAATGAAGACCTGGGGTGCAAAATGAAAGCTGCCTTTAAAGAAGTATTTAACCTTGGGTATCAGAAAGTAGTTATTATTGGAAGTGATTGCCTGGAGCTTACGACAGAAATTATCAACGATGCATTTCAAAAATTAGAGGCAACAGAGTTGGTAATCGGTCCTGCAAAAGATGGAGGATATTATTTATTAGGTATGAAAGAAATAGAAAATCGTTTATTTAATAACATAGCATGGAGCACCGGAACAGTTTATGCCGAAACACTGGAAAAAATCAGAATTTTGGAAAAGACCTATTCAGTGCTTCCATTATTAAGTGATATAGACACAGTCGATGATCTCAGTGAATCGCTCCTTAAAGAAATTTCTATTACTCTTTAATAAATTATCAACTATCGTGTGCCATGTAAAATTCTTTTTATGTTATACATTACTGTTCGGCATCGTCGAAACGAACCGATGCATGGCGCAGGATAGTATTAAGACTCGAAAAAACTACAAGATAGCTGCCTTTCCAATAGCTTTTTATTCGCCCGAAACAAGTGTGGGTATTGGCGGGTTAGGAACGGTTACTTTTCGAAAAAAAAAGAATTTAGCGCAACAATACCCTTCCCAGGTTTCTTTTGGTGCTGCACTCACTTTCGAAAAACAATTGCTTTTATATATTCCCTTCCGAATTTATTTGCGAAACGATCAATTCCTTACTTACGGAGAGGTGGGCTATTACAAATACTCTTATTATTTTTATGGGATTGGAAATGCCCAGGCGACTGATTACCGGGAATTATACAAAGTAAATTTTCCACGAATAAAAATCAATGCATTAATTAAAGCCAGAGAAAATTTATTTTTCGGATTACGTTACTGGTTCGAAAATTTTAAGATTAAAGAAACTGAGCCCGGAAAGCAACTTGCCACTGATAACACTATTGTTGGCCGAACCGGAAGTACAGTTTCTGGGATTGGTCCGGTTATCAATTACGATTCACGTGATAATATTTTTTATCCAACACGGGGAATTTTTTTGGATGCAGCGGTTCAGTTCTACCGCCCTTTAACTGGAAGTAATTTTGAGTATACAAGATATACTACCGATTTTTCATTTTATATTCCTGGAAAAAGGAACCGGGTGTGGGCCTTCAATGTGTTTGGAGATTTTATTGATGGGATTGTTCCTTTTAATCAACTCGCTTTTTTAGGTAGCAATAAAAAAATGCGTGGATTCTATGAAGGCCGCTTTCGCGATAAAAATAGTTTAATCCTGGGAGGCGAATATAGGTTTCCGGTATATAAGCGTTTTGGCGCAGTAGCGTTTGCAAATGCCGGGGCAGTAAATAAAAATCTAACTGATTTGCCGAGCTATATAAGAACGTCGTACGGCGCAGGAATTCGCTACGCCCTAAACCCTAAAGAAAAAATAAATATTCGAATCGATGCTGCATTCGGAAAAAACACTTCTGGATTTTATTTTACGATTGGTGAAGCTTTCTAAGAAATTTTAAGTGGTCACTTTTGAAAAGCGAAGACTCTTTACCATCCAGTTAGGCAACGGCTTTTGCGGATTGCGCTTTCTCAAATCAAGATACCAACCAATTTTCTTAAGGATAGGAACACGATGCGTTTCTACATATTCAATTAAGGTTCCATCGGGATCCTCGTTGTAAGCAAAATGACCCGATGCCTGCCCCATATCAAAACTATTGCTACTATTTACCGTTAAGGGAAAACCATTTTCATTGCAAATAGTTTCATGCGCAGCGAAACCATTGATATCAAAACATACATGAATAAATCCTAAATCGCCCCAAAAACGATTGTCATATATTTTAACAGGAGTTCTATCGGTTACTTCTGCCAATTCAATATAGGTAGGACCTAACAATTTACTGAAAGCTCCTTCGGGTTTGCGACTATATCCTAATAATACTCTTTTGAATGAATGCGCTCCTCCGGGTAACCCCTGCCAATCAGTATAGTTTCCCTCTCCTGCGTAAAGTTGAATATCATAACCTAACACATTCTTATAAAATGGCAATGCTTTATCCATTGAAGAAACCCCGATAGTGACGCCGCAAACTGCGCCGGTAAGGCAATCGGTATTCGTAAACCAATAATCGTCCTCTGTAATTTCAAAAATATTTCCGTAAGGATCCCTCATAAAAAAATGCTCCTTCCCGGTTGGCATCTTTGAAGGAGCAGATAACAAGTCAACCCCTTCCTGTTGATAGTAGGAATAGGTTTTGGTTACATCTCTACTTTTAATTTTAACAGCATAAATTCCCAGATCACCCAATTGAATTGGTATTGAAGAAGGGACTGGCGTTCGGCTCGTATATTGCCAAATTTCAAAGCCGCCTCCACTTTGCATATTGAGCGCAAGAATTGCATAGCGATCATGTGCCTGCTGACCAGTATAGCGCTTCATTAAGGATGCGGTTGCGGCGTCTTTAAAAACAACAATATCGGTACCAAATATCTTTCTGTACCACCGAAACGCTTCATCTGCGTTGGTAACGCCAATGCCCACCTGTTGAATGCCACTAATTATTCGTTTCATTTAAATGCACATTTCATTTTTGCAAAAAGTACCTGGTCAATTTATCGGTAATTTAGCATTTGTTTGTAAGTTTTTATCAATTCCTCCTGGCTCGCTCCTTTTTGATACATCTTAATAACCGTATAATTTGCTCGTTGAACCTTTAGCCAGCTATTGGTTTCATATTTTCGCGCGGAAATCAATGCACTCTTCTGGAATATTTTATACCGTCCGAATTTTCTTGCCCTTGAAGTAAATTCAAAGTCCTCCATTATTCGTAAACTACTATCAAAACCACCCACTTTATCAAATAACGTTCGGGTTATAAACAAAGTTTGATCGCCGCCATAACACGCAAATAAATCGAATCGGGTGATAAATGCATTTAGTTTTAAAATCCATTTCCTGCTTTTGAATTTCATAAAATAACGACCCAGGTCGAATTGGTTTTCTACAGCAGTTAGAATATCATTCGCAAATGTTTTTGGTGGATAAACATCAGCATGCACAAAATATAAAATTTTTTCGGAAGCAGCGGAAGCGCCATTATTCATTTGAGCAGCCCTGCCTTTTTGAACACACAGGATAACGCTGGCACCTGCCTTCTCTGCATTCGACACCGTATTATCAATGCTTCCACCATCAGCAACAATAATTTCTTTTAACAGGCCTCCACCATGTTCCTTTAGATACACGATGAGGCCGCAAATATTCTCCTCTTCGTTTAATGCAGGTATGATAACAGAAATAAACAAGTCGGAAAATTACGTAACAGTTTACAATTCAC
>JBJXDV010000047.1:0-3559 GCA_046153465.1 Chitinophagaceae bacterium | reverse complement strand
CAGTTCCGCGTATTCTTTGCCGGTAGTATAGCCAGCCAATAAGGTGATTGCGGCAGAAGCAATAATCGCTTGCCATCCCCAAAAATGTATCCAGCTAAGTTTGTCACTAAGCATCCTGGCTTTGCACAATCGCTGGAGTGAATAATATATACCTGCAAACGTGGCATTGCCCACAAATGCAAAAATGATTGCATTGGTATGCAGGGGTCGCAATCTCCCAAATGTAGTAGGTGCAAAGTTTAAACTGATTTCTGGATAAAAAAGCTGAATAGAAGCCCATAGCCCGGCCAACATTCCTACAATACCAAATAAGATGGTTGCATAACCGAAGGCTTTTACAATCTTGTTATCATAATAGAAACGTTCTAGCTGCATAGTCTAAATTGTTTAAGCGTATTAGTTTGTTTTGGAATTAATGGAAGGCTTATCATCAAAGAGAATTCTTGAAGCAGGGGAGTCATTATCGTCGTATTGCCCCGATTGAATACTCCATAAAAACGCAAAAAGGAAAAGGGCCGCAACAGAAACACTCGCAATTAGTAAGATAGCTATCACGCTCATGAATAAATTATTAGGTGTAAATATATTTCGCCGCTAAAAGCGTTTTTATAAGTATGATCAATTCGTGGGATGATTTTTGTCATAAATAAAGAAAATAGTTCATTGCTAATCTTTATTGAAGATGCATTCGCCGGGCAAGCAGGTTACTGCTACCAAAGGTGATCAGTAAAATACTTAGAGAACTTGCCGGCATAAGGATGGCAGCAATTAATGGTGAAAGATTTCCCTGTACAGCATAATATAACCCCGCAATATTATACGCAATCGACAAAACAAAACTGGCGAGAATTATTTTTTTATTGGCCTTGCACAATCTGATAAACAAAGGAAGCTTTTGAAGTTGACCTGCCTCGAGGATGGCATCACTGGCCGGTGTAAAATTATTTGAGTCCTCTGCCAGTGCAATTCCAATATTACTCAGTTTTAATGCTCCTGCATCGTTAAGACCATCCCCGATCATCATTACCTTTTCTTGCTGTTGTTGTAATTGGGTTATATAGTCAAGCTTATCTTCTGGCGACTGGTTGAAGAGGATTTCTTTTTTTATTCCAGTCAATAGTTGTAAGGTATTTTTTTCAGAATCGTTGTCGCCCGATAAGATAGACATTCGGTAATTTTTTCTCAGCCTCGCGAAGAGGATAGCAATTCTGCTCCTATAATGATTGGAAAATTGGAAGTAGCCCATTGACTTATCATTGATAGAAATGTAAACGATAGTATTATTCGAGGTTGTTCGTTTACCGTTGATAAAACTGCTTGAACCTATCCGAATTAAATCACTATTTACAACAGCTTCAATTCCTTTGCCGGGTGTTTCCTTAATAGCACTTACAAATAAATGAGAAGCTGAATCGGCCCATTGTGTAATTGCCTTGCTGAGTGGATGCGCAGAACAGGCGGTAGCAGCAGCAATTTGTTGTTTTTGATACGGAGTTAATTCAGTGCCGCTATAACAAATATCCTGTTGTTGGGATGTTGTAAGTGTACCTGTTTTATCGAATACGATATGCGTAGCTGAAGCTATTGCGTCTATTGATTTTTCATTTCGTAGGTAGAATTTATTACGACTGAGTATGCCTAAGATATTTCCATTCGTGAAACTGCTCGACAACAATAACGCGCAGGGGCAGGCAATAATAAAAATGGAAGTTATTGCTGTTAATGTTTTTGCGGAATCATGCAATTGCCAGTAAATAGAAGTCGCTATTGCAATGGCGAGAACGACATAAGTAAAATACCTGCTGATGAGATCAACAAAAGAGTTGGGTTGTGGTTTATCTCCTTTTTTAAATTCGTCGCGGTTCCAAAGCTTGGTGAGATAACCCTGCTCGACGTCCTTAATCACCAACAGTTCAATATTTCCTCCAATCTGTTTACCGCCGGCATAAATCAATTCGCCCATTTCTTTTAATACCTGGAATGATTCTCCGGTTACAAAACTATAATCGATATACGCTTTTCCCCTGGTAAGAATACCGTCAGTGGGTATCAATTCTTCATTATGAATTCGTAATGTATTGCCAGGTTTAATATCTGGCAATAAGGTTGGCTTTTCCCGCTCCTGTTCTACCACAGAAACTGCGATTGGAAAATAGGAAGTATAGGTTCTATCAAAGGATAGGCTTCGATGTGTTTTATCCTGCAACATTCTTCCCGCTAACATAAAAAAGACAATCCCTGTCATTGAATCAAAGTATCCCCCACCAGTACCCGAAACTACTTCCCAAACACTTCGGATAAAGGTAATGATGATTGCCAGCGCGATTGGGGCATCTATATTCAAATATCTATTCTTAATGCTTTTCCAGGACGATTGATAAAAAGGGAGTGCGGAATAAAAAAAAACAGGTAGCGATAAAGTAAGATTCATCCATCTGAATAAATTTCGGAGGAATTGCTCGCTGGCATCAATGCCGAAGTATTCAGGAAAACTCATCAGCATAATATTTCCAAAGCAAAAGCCTGCAATACCCAATTGATAAAGGCTGCTTTTAGAAACAAGACTTTTTTTTCTTTTAAGATTTTCAAGACTGATATAGGGTTCGTAACCAATAGAAGTTAACAACTCTGCGATTTTGCGGAGGCTGGTTTCTTTCAACAAAAAGACAATATCAATTTCTTTTCGGGTGAAGTTTACTTTCGACGATATGATTGCGTTATCTAACCTGTGAATGTTTTCGAGCAAATACAAACAGGAGCTACAATGCATTTGTGGCAGGTAAAAATTAATATGTATTTCTTCATCGTTTTTGAAACATATTAATTTTGATTCTATCGACGAATCATCGAGGAAATTGAATTTCCCCTTCCTGCTTTTGACACGCTGGTTAATTCCGGGTTTTTCATTGAGTGAGTAATAATCGCAAAGCTGGTACTCATTTAATATAGCATAAACCATTTTGCATCCCTGGCAGCAAAATATTTTCTCATCGCTTTGAATCTTATTAGTGATACAGGATTCGCCGCAATGATCGCAACGAAGTATGATGGCTGAACTCGAAACAGGCATGGCGCTAAAGTAACAGGCCATCTATCGGAGGCTTATGAGTAAATTCAATATCAAAGGTGATTTTAGTCAGTATCAGGCATTTGTTTATATTGCAGTATTGCTCAATTAAACATTGTATGTTACCAAGAACAATTCTTATTATTGACGATCACGCAGGCATAAGAGAAAATACGGCTGAGTTACTTTCTTTAGGAGGCTATCGGACGCTTACGGCAGAGAATGGCAAAAAGGGCGTTGAAGTGGCATTGAGTGAAAAGCCCGATTTAATTGTTTGCGATATTATGATGCCTGAACTGGATGGTTATGGTGTATTGCATTTGCTCAGAAAAAACCCGGAAACAGAAAATATTCCATTGATCTTTTTAAGTGCAAAGGCAGAACGAACGGATTTAAGAAAGGGTATGGAGATGGGGGCCGATGACTATGTTACAAAACCCTTTGAAGAAATTGAGCTGATGAGCGCCATTGAATCTCGCCTCAAAAAATATG
>JBJXDV010000046.1:0-2867 GCA_046153465.1 Chitinophagaceae bacterium | reverse complement strand
AAAATACGTATTGATGAAGAGAGAAAAAGCAAAAATGAAAGGCTTTTGCAGTGAGCGATGAGTAAATTTATTTATTCGGGTCCTATTTATTCTATAAATAAATACAAGTTCTCTTTTGACTTTTTTCTTGAGGGATAATAGCTTAATCCAATAAATTATAAAAAATGAATTGAAAAGCAATGAATTTTTAATAGTGAGTTAGAATTTACGCTTTGTTGGTAATATATTTTGAGCAATAGTATAAATAGGTACACATAAGAGTAGATTTACGATAAGGTAAACGCGCTTTTGGCATCATTTTTTAAGCTGAATGGAGTAATCTGTTCAGCTTTTAATTTTAAATCCTGTCATATGAGAAAAACAATTACCGCAAATTTCTTTATTAACCTTCTATTGATTCTTTTATTCTTTTGGTTATTTTTTTCAGTTACTTCTTGTAAGAAAGGAGAAGGAGTAAAAAGCGAGGATGCACCAATAGTCGGTAATTGCACGCCTACAAAAGCCGCCGTTGAAAAATTACAATTGTTTCCAGCCGATAATTCATGGAACAAAGACATTTCTCTTTCACCAATTGATCCAAACAACAATGGTATTATTGCTCAAATTGCTTCTACCGGATTACACAATGATTTTGGAAGCGGTTTGTGGGAGGGTGCGCCAATGGGTATTCCATATGTAGTGGTTTGTGGTAATCAACCTAAAGCTGCAATTACATATAGGGCTAACAGTTATGATGGTAATTACGGAGATGAAAGCGATAAGGGCCCTTTCCCTATACCCTTAAATGCACCTATTGAAGGAAATGGCAATGGCGATGCACATGTTATTGTAGTTGACCAGGATAATAAGAAATTGTATGAACTGTATAATGCAAGTGTTAATAATAATAGTTGGGAAGCATCTTCAGGAGCAGTATTCGATCTTCAATCGAATGCACTTCGTACAGAAGGATGGACATCCGCGGATGCGGCAGGCCTTCCCATTTTTCCTGGATTAGTTCGGTATGAGGAAGTAGCAACCGGTGTAATTGGCCATGCAATCCGGTTTACGTTAGTTAAGAGTCTTGTAAAACCTTCCTATATATTTCCTGCAAGGCATAAGGTAAACGGAACAGGCGGCCAATATGGATTACCATTTGGGGCGAGACTTCGATTAAAAAGCAATTTTGATATTAGTACTTACCCTGCAAGCGTGAAAGTGATACTCACTGCCATGAAAAAATATGGAATCATTTTAGCGGATATCGGATCTAATCTTTATATCACTGGTGCACCCGATGAACGATGGAACAATGATGAATTAAGCACACTGAAAAAAGTAAAAGGATCAGATTTTGAAGTTGTAAGTTTTAATAATTAATTCAATTACTAGTGCTATTCGAAACACGAGGAAAGACAGATCATAATAATTTTTTTTAGAAACGAAATGATTTATTACGCGAATAACCTTTCTATTGTCCAATAGGTTGCTACCAATGCAATTGCAATTGACAGAGGATATATAATTACTTTTTTATACCAGCTTTTTTTCCGAAATGGGATAATTAATAAAATGAATAAAGTAGATATGATGGCAATCTGTCCAATTTCAACACCTAAATTGAAGTAAAGGAGAGGAGAAAAAAAACGATTTGGAGGCAACCCAATTTCATTTAGTACACTTGCAAAGCCCATACCATGTACCAGGCCGAATAAAAATACGATGGCAATCCGCCAGGGTTTTAGTTTGTCCAGTATTAAATTTTCAACAGCAATAAAAAGAATGGATAGGGCAATAATAGGTTCTACAATAGTACCGGGCGCAACAATTATGTTTTTTAAACTCAGCGCAAGTGTAATTGAATGAGCAACCGTAAAGGAAGTTGCCTGCCATATGATTGATTTAATAGTTGTACCTAAAAGACAAAGGCCTGCAACAAATAAAATGTGATCTGCACCTGAAGGAATTATATGAGTAAAACCAAGGCTTGTATAATACCAGGCTATTTCTGTTCCGGGTGCTTTCGCCAATGCATAATTAATATTGTGTGCTAACGAATCATTGGTAACCAACAATACCAGTAGGGGTAGAAATATTTTGATTAATAGATTTATTTTTTTTGCAATCGTCACAAGATTTCATTTAGTGTGTTTTTAAGAAATCCTCTCCCGCTATTTTTAAATTTCTATCAATGGAAGCCGTTGATTTTAATCCTTCGTTTAAAAACTGTTTGGCTTTTGTGATGTCTCCCGCTTTTCCATAGATTAAACCAGCGCGGCATAATAGCCGGGGGTGTTTACTATTCGTCTTCAACGCTGTTTTTAAATGAGTAACTGCTTTTTCATAATCGGCCCGTTGGTAATATACCCATGCCAGTGCCTCGTTAATATCAATATTATTCGGGCGCCTGTTGTATTCTTGTAATGCATGAAACAATGCTTTTTCGTAATCATTCTTTTTTAGAAAAGCGTAGGCTAGTTCCATATCTGCATAGTGCCCTATGCGTTCATCGGTTGCTCCGCTTGCCGCATCATTAGTCATTCTATCAATAATTTCATTTTCTATTGCAAGTGCTTTTTCTTTTTGACCCGAGAGTAAATAAAGTTCAGCCAGTTCTTCTTTAAAGGTATAGCCTATCAACTGTGCATCTGCTAGTTGATAGAGTCCAATTGCTTTATCATACTCGTTGTTATTTTTGGCAACACGGCCTAACCCAGCCAGCGCATAGGCATAACCGGGTCTTTCACTTAATGCAATTGTGTAATGCATAGATGCAGTTTTCCAGTCTCCTATCAATTCATATAGTTTACCCAACTGGATTCTGCACCAGGCAGTGGTTTCATCACCCGGCGCCCCGGCAGTAATTGCAAGTTTCATTGCTTCGATAG
>JBJXDV010000045.1:0-15287 GCA_046153465.1 Chitinophagaceae bacterium | reverse complement strand
TATACTTAGATAATTTTTCGTACAATTCTTTTCCTTTTCCTTCCTTATCCATCATACGGGTAGGTGCATTCAAGTCATCTTCTGTAAATGTTTCCACGCCGTCTTTTACTTTAAGCTTGGATTGCTTTTTCATTTCCTGCTTCATGCTCTCGATATATGTGAACATATCTGCTGATAACTTTTGAACCTGTGCCGCTCTTGGCGACCAAAGTTCTGCCTTTGCCTTTGTCTGCGGATCTTCAAGGTCCTTCTTAAATTGGTCGTATATAGCCTGGTTTTTACCAGTTATGAGGTCGTTTGATGTTCCGATACTACGGTTTACTACTTTAAAGGCATTCAAAATCTCTGATGATACGTTTAGTGCCAGCAAAGCTGTTAGCACCAGGTACATCATGTTGATCATCTTCTGCCTGGGTTCTTTAGGTAATGACATGGATTTAGGTTTTCCAGTTTAAACAATACTTTTTATTTGTAAGCATAGATAGGTATTACAGATACACTCCTATCAATTAGCGGCCCTGCATAGCCGTGAGCATATTACCATAAATGGTATTTAAATTGCTCAGGTTGCCAGCAAGTTTGCCAATTTGCTCATGTGCTTTTTTAGCATCTGTTACACTACCCTGCATTGTTTCAGAAGCAGTAACCAGATTACTATAGAAGCTATTCATTGCCTTAAGGTGATTGTTTGTATCCTGCAATTCCAATTCATAGATTGCATTTAATGAACCTAAATTTTTAGTCAATACCTGTACCTGCTCATGAAAATGTTTTGTACTATCTGCAGCAGTATTAAAATGACCCATGGTAGTCGTTGCATTTTGATACGCTGTTTTCATTGTATCTAACGCAGCTGTTGCTTCCTGAGTTTTCTTAGAATAATCACTGGTAGATTTAACTACATCAGATACTTCAGCTATATTACTTACCGATGTTCCTAACTTTTTAAACCCTTCGCTCAAACGACCAAGGTTTGCTGGAGTAATGTCTGCTTCCTGCAGCATTTTATCCATTTTTTCTAAAGCCGGATTTCCAGAACTTCCTGCTGCCAGTTTAGGTAATGCTTCTGCAAGTGCATGCATCTCCGAACCTGGAGGCGGTAAAAATGCGTATACAACAAATATTACTGCTTCAGTGATAAGACCTGCTGTCAAAAAGAAGTCAGCTAATGCTTGGTGCGTAATTTTCTGCCAGGCGCCAAAGATTACAATTGCAGCACCCATACACACTATTACATTCACCAATTTTTCGGTAGATTTAGAAACTCCAGCCATAATTTTAATAATTTAAAAGGTTAGGAAAACGGATTTTATCAGGGTTATGTGAATACGATTCTATTTTGATTTTTGAATGAAATCAACTTAATAACGATAAAACTTGAATTAAAATTTTACGATACTCAGAAATTTTAACGCTTTCCTTGCGTAGGTGGTAAATCAATTACACAACGGAAGCCGATATACGATTTAGCTGTATCCATGTACTCATAATTACGGGTACTGGTTTGCAGATAATAACCTACATCTTTCCAACTACCGCCGCGTGTTACTTTACGCTTCATACGGGGAGGATCTGAATCCTTCGCGTTGAACCGGATATCCGGATTCATATCGTGCTGGAAATTGTAAGCTCCTTCATAGAACAGGGAAGAGGTCCATTCGGCCACATTACCTGCCATACAATACAAACCAAAATCATTTGGCCAGTAACCATCGGCACGTACTGTATAAAATCCTCCATCTTCCGGATAATTACCACGACCTGGTTTAAAGTTAGCGAGTAAGCAACCTTTACGATTTCTCAAATAATAGTTACCCCAAGGAAACATTGACTGAGAACGGCCGCCACGTGCTGCATACTCCCACTCTGCCTCAGTTGGCAAACGGAAATCTGACTCTGTAGCTTTTTTCTTTGATTCAAGGAAAGAATTAAGGTGATGGGTTCTCCACTCACAAAAAGCATTGGCCTGTTTCCAGTTAACTCCAACAACCGGATAGTTACCAAAAGCAGGATGGGAGAAGTAACGCTTCGTCATCGGCTCATTATAAGAATAACTGAAGTCGCGAATCCAAATTAAGGTATCAGGATAAATTGGTACCTCTTTCTTTAACATAAACTGAGAACGGGGCTTGCTGGCATTTTCACGACGAGCAGCTTCTTTTAGATCAAATATCTCAGAATGATAAATCAACTTACTTGGGTCAAGATCTTTCTTCTTGGAAATTCTATTTTCCGGAGAAAGGATCATTGCGTCAATTTTTTCAATAGTTGACTTATCACCGTACTTTATAGCTTGTGCTTTTTTCCAATCAACGGAAAATTCACCATCTACTTCTTTTCCCAATTGCATTTTAACTGCCGCTGTTGAATCACGAACCCAATTCACAAACTGACGATATTCGTTGTTGGTGATTTCAGTAGCGTCCATCCAAAAACCGTTAATTGAAATTTGCTTGTTACGGGCAGTGTAAGCGTAGTTGATATCTTCATCACTTGGTCCCATGTGGAAAGTTCCGGGTGGAACATACACCATTCCCAAAGGCTTAACAAGATTATACTTACTGCCAGGGGCTACTCCATGTAACTGGCCATCATTAGGCAAACCCCGAGAGGCTTTTTTACCTACTTTACCACAACCGGTGACAATTAAGATTGCCATAAAGGCTGAAAAAGCGGATAGGTTCTTCATTTTCATAATTTTAAAGGGTATTGGGCAAAAAATACGTTTTACCGACTTCATCACAAGTTTAGAATTTATTTTTAATAATTGCAATACCGGATTAAGGTATTCTTTTAAACGACGCTTGAAATCAAATTATTGTATCTCAAATATATTTAAGTTTTACACATTTACAATCTTGTAAAGCAACTCATCTATTTCAGAAACAGGGTTTTGACAAGTATATTGTTTACACAAGTAAAAATAAGATTCGACAGTATACGGCTTCCCGGCGAGTAAAGGGAAATAATTATCTGATAAAGTAGCGGATTGAAATATTTTTAAAGGGATGAAAATACGCAAAAAATCCAATTGGCTCTTCTTAAAATTTTCCCCCAATAATGCAATTTCTGGTATTCCATAACAAAAAGACTGCATCAAAGTTGCCCATACTCCGAAAGAAGTTGGATAACGTACAATTACTTTTTGTAATGACTGTACCATTTGTAAAGATCTATTTCTCCAACTCAATTCATCAAAAACTATTGCGAGATAATACAAATTTAACGCCATCATTGCATTTCCTGAGGGAGTCGCTCCATCATATATTTCTTTTTTACGTAAAATAACATCCTGTTGGTTGGCATGAGTGAAAAAGAAAAACCCAGTTTCAGCTTCGCTGAAATGTTCAATCACAAATTCAGTAAGTGTTTTGGCTCTTTTTAAATAAATTGTATCCGAGGTAATTTCCTGAAGCTGTATCAGCGCCTGAATTAGGTAGGCATAGTCATCTAAAAATGCAGGATGCTTTGCTTCTCCATCGCAAAATGAATGATTGAATTTTCCATCCTTTTGTAAATGACTCCATATGAAATCTATGGTTTGAATTGCAATATCGCGATAGTGAGAATCACCTAATGCTCCATAAATTTTACAACAGGCAATTGTCATTAAAGCATTCCAGCTTAAGAGTATTTTAGTATCTAGCTGCGGTTTAATTCTATTATTCCTATGGTTAAGCAATTTATCCCTTGCTTTATCAAGAATATTTTCCAGGTCGTTGGGCGAAATGGCTTTTTGAGCGGCGAAATCTTCAAGGGAATAGTTACAATTCAAGATATTAGAATGCTCCCAATTACCGTTTTCAGTACAATCATAAAACTCACAAAACAGGGAGGCATCTTCCTTTAAGACAGCATCAATTTCTTTTTTACTCCAAACATAATACTTACCCTCCACTCCTTCACTATCTGCATCCAATGCAGAATAAAAACCAGACTCCGAAGACATCCATTCGCGCTCTATAAATGACATTGTTTGCTCGATCGTTCTTTTATAAAGATCTTTCCCGGTAAGTTGATAGGCTTCTGCCAATACGATTAACAACAGTGCATTGTCGTACAACATTTTTTCAAAATGGGGAACAAGCCAATCATTATCCGTTGCATACCTTGCAAATCCTCCTCCTAACTGGTCATAAATGCCACCATTGATCATTTTATCGAGGCTAAGGCAAGCTTGTTTAAGCGCTGTTTCATTTTTAGTATAGTAGTAGTGATGCAACGAAAATTGTATAGAAAAAGTTTGGGGGAATTTTGGTACTTTACCAAAACCGCCTGCTGTTTGATCTGCCGTTTTCATTAGATTAGAAAATAGTTCATTAATGCCTTCCTTGGAAAAAACATCCTGGTTTTCCGTTTTCTCTTGTAATTGAATTCCAAAACTATTTGCCTGAACTAAATGCTCGGTTAGGTTATCGGCCTGCGATTCTATTTCTTGTTTTCTTTCTGAGTACGCTTTATGGATCCCGGCCAACGTGTCTTTCCATGAAGGCCTGTTAAAAGCCTGCTGCGGTGGAAAATAGGTGCCACCAAAAAAGGGCTTTGCTTCTGTTGTTAAAAATACATTTAATGGCCAACCCCCACTCCCGGTTATTGCCTGTACGGCATCCATATATATATGATCAAGATCGGGTCTCTCTTCGCGATCAATTTTTATATTAACAAAATGCGCATTCATAAACGCAGCAACAGAAACATCTTCAAAACTTTCCCTTTCCATTACATGGCACCAATGACAGGCAGCATAACCTATACTTACTAAAATCGGTTTGTTTTCAAGCTTTGCTTTTTGTAATGCCTCTTCTCCCCATGGAAACCAATCAACGGGATTGTGCGCATGTTGGAGCAGGTAAGGACTTGTTTCTTTTGAAAGACGATTGGTAAATTTTGCCATATGTTTTTAAACAAGTTTAGAAAATAGTAGTGTACTTAAACTTACTAGCTAATGTTAAGTTAAATCTATTCTAACCTAATAATTTTTATTACAGAGAGCTACAGAATTTTTTCACAAACCAGGATGTCCTTTCTTCGTGAATCTTAGAGGCATATTTTCTTCGAACTGCTAGTGGTTAAAAGATTATTGACACGAAAGCGCAAAGTTATTTTACAAAGCACTTCTACCTTTTTTGTGTGAATGGATATACGTCAACTTACACTTTCCATAACACTAGTATAAAAAAAGGCAACCAAATTATGGATGCCTTTATAAATAGTTTTATGTTAAGAGTTATTTTCTTTTTAGTACAGAGGAAAGATAACTTTCAAGGGCTGCAACCATGGAAGGAACCTGGGGAAGCGGTGCTTTAATATCCAGCACAAGACCAGCAGTTTCTACTGCTCTAAAAGTGTTACTTCCAAAAGCGCCAATTTTAGTTCCATTCTGTTTAAACTTCGGAGCATTGTCAAATAAACTTTTAACGCCGCTGGGAGTAAAGAAGCAGATAATGTCGTATTCTTTCTCCACCAATACGTCTTTCACGTCAGCACTAATAGTTCGATACATAAAAGGAGTTGCAAATTCGCAATTATTATTTTTAAGCCAGCTTACGATTTCATTATCCTGCTGATTTTCTGAACAAGGATAAAGGAACTTCTCATTTTCCTTATGTTTGTTGATCACATCAAACATACTTCTATTAGTACCATCGGCTCCGTAAAAGACTTTTCTCTTTCGATAAAGAATAAATTTTTGCAAATAAAGCGCAACAGATTCTGTAATACAAAAGTATTTAGTATCCTGAGATACGTTTATTTTCAATTCTTCACAACTGCGAAAAAAATGGTCGATTGCATTTCGACTTGTAAAAATAACCCCGGTGTAAGAGGTAATATCAATCTTCTGTTTGCGAAATTCCTTAGCGGGAATTCCTTCTAATCGGATGAATGGAAAAAAATCCAATTCAACATCATATCTCCGGGCCAGTTCAAAATAAGGAGATTTTTCAGTTTCCGGTCTGGGCTGAGTTATCAGAATTTTCTTTCCTTTACTTCTAGCTGCTGCCACATTGTGTTCTCCGTTTTTAACCATATTTGTACGTATGGATTCGCTAATTTAAATGGATCGCTCTAAAAATTTAATCAGTGCCTTATAGATCAACATAAGCGGCGCTATTTCAAAGGCGCAAAGGTAGAGAAAAAAATGGAACAGGTTTACTTTAATTTCACCCCTTATTAGCCTGAAAGAGACGATTAAGCGATACCCCAATAACAAAACTAAGACAAACAACGACAAGGTTATAACCAACGGCAAAAGATTGGCTTCGGGAAAAGCCATAAATAACAAAACAGGGAGCAGGAAAATTCCTGCAATCTTATTCATCATAAAAACCGCAAATAAATAAATATCAGTTACCCGATCTATTTTTAGTACCCAACCCAATGTTTTTAGTACAATAAACTTACCTGTGTAAACGATCACTAATACACCCAGACTATATACCCAGAAACGCCAGAAATCGATCCCGGCCATTAGTTTATAATACTTGAAAATTAAAGACGCATATAAACTTGCAGTTAATACAAATAAACTATTTAAAAACAAAGAAGGAAGAGGGCTCTGCAATAGTTGTTCGCGCAATTGCTGCTGCCTTAGAGTGGCCCTGAAAAACAATGTAAAAAGATCTCCAAGATATTTCGCAAAAACCAACCTGATTAA
The DNA here is from genome assembly GCA_046153465.1 of Chitinophagaceae bacterium. Lineage (GTDB taxonomy): Bacteria > Bacteroidota > Bacteroidia > Chitinophagales > Chitinophagaceae > Endoryza. The sequence continues at coordinate 8,632 of JBJXDV010000045.1, read as the reverse complement.
AGCAAAATAAAAAAACAATACCAATAATAAATAAAAGAATGATTCATTACCGTTTGCTGTTTTCTCCTGTATCACCAGAAGCAGAGGTTTTCCAAAAAAATTAAAATAGCAATGCGTGGCCAATTGAAGTTGAAAATTGAATAATTTATTTTCGCCAACTTTTAAGTAAGTGGTTTTAAGCAGTGAATCTGGAATTACATTTACACTGTCTGTTTGTTTTTGTTTCGAATTAGACGAAGTAGAGGTATCAAGGCTATTGTCTAATGATGTTGCCCCCACTTGCGCAAGCAGCCAAAGAGGTAATAAAAAAGCACTAATAAATACGAATAAATTTTTATTCACCAGTTTTATATTGCACACGGCAAAATTAGTTGAGCCACTTCATTAGCGGAAATGTATTTATACTCCTCAAAAGAAATTTACATAACCAAAGTGAATTTTCGATTGCCTTAAATTGAAATTGAGATCATTTCGCTTACCCACTGCGTAAGAAATATTAAAAATACCGGCTTTCGTTTCTAGTGCCATTCCTAACCCGGCTCCCAAAAAAGTATTTTTTTGAATTACAGAAGTAGCGGTACTTCTTGTCCAACCGAAATCGGCAAAAGTAAAAAGATATGAATTTCTATCAATCAGGTACCTGTACTCCGCAGTTGCTACTGCAAATTGTGAAGCATATATACTTTCTTCATCAAAACCCCGCAGCAATTTATATCCACCAATTTGAAACAATTCATTTCTAAAAATGGATGGGCTTTGAAACCAGGCAACCGTAACGGCTGCCCTTATAGTAGACACCTTACTAATCGGAAAATAATGCGCAGCCGAACCCTTTATTCGAAACTGAAATGATTTTAACCTGATTGTATCGTATAATGAATTGAAATTAAAGCCCGGGTCGGTTTTGTCAGTCAATTGAACAATCACACTATTCTTTTTAATTTTTTTTGTACCGGCCGATACCATTAGTTGCCATTCGTTGCCTTTGGTTGGATTAAACCTGTAATTTGTTGTATACCCTTCGTATTGTATACCGAGGCTTACCGAACGCATATCTGCTTCCAGTGGTAGCAACCTGTTTTGTTTTACAAAATTTGTATCTACGGTTATCAGATTGGATTGTTGGTTTTGTATAAATAAAGAACCTGATTGACTCGACGAAACTGCATATTGAGCCCCAAGCATCATATTAATAGTAATAAATGAAGTATCTTTTTTAAACAAATCAAACGCAAAGTTTACTCCAAAAGGAGAACCAAAAAGGTATGATTGCTGATAAGCAAGGTTCAGGCGGGGCGATTTTAATTGGATTTGTTGCCAGTTTAATCCAATAAGCTCACCATTACCTAACGAGTTTCTTAAATTAATAGTAGCTTCTCCGGTAAATTGCAATTTGGTTCTTGGCACTTCATAAATATTATTGGAGGTTGCTACGGCAGGTAATAATCCAACCAACACATTTACCTGGCTACTCTTTCTTGGATCAAGGTTGAGATTAATGATTGATCCGGTTCCTAACCAGGTAATACTCCAAGGCTGCTGTTCTGTTACAAAAGGCAATTCATTTATTTTACGGCTAATCGCAAGCAGGTTGGTTTTTTTATAAAGGCTTCCATTTAATATATTCAGATAACGTTGCAAATAGCGATCTGAAATACTCGCCGTACCCATATTTCGAATACTGTCAATTTTATAAAGCGGTCCCTTTTCAATTTTTAATTGCGCCTCAAACATACCTTGCTCTAAGCGAATACTATCCAGCGTTATATTAGCAAACGGATACCCATTATTTTCGAGATGATCAAGAATGGTTCGCTGCATAGCCTGCATTTGATCTATACGCAGTGGTTTATTTTCAAAATCATTTCTATTCCAGCTTATTGCCGTAAGAATTTCTTTTTCTACTGAATCGATGTGAAGCATGGCCCATCGATAACTTTCTCCTAAAAACAACTTAAGAATGGCAGCAGTTGAGTCGAAAAAGACGCTGTCTACTGAGGCACTTATAAAACCTTTCGACTGCATTAAACCGTTAAGCTTATTAACATAGTCTGTACACTGTGCCCTACTTTTAAAATTGGTTTGCAATTTTAAAATGCTGTTTAAAAATTCATTATCCTTATCAACCGACTTTATCTGCAAGCTATATTGAGAATAGAGTAAACAGGGAAGAAAAATCAGCAATATATACACAAGTGTTCTACAGCAATGTCTATATATTTCTACCTTTACCATGTCTTTGTTCTGAATTGCAGTGTAATATCTGAAAAAAATTAAGCATAATCGATGGCTGGCATTTACATACATATTCCTTTTTGCAGAAAAGCCTGCCGCTATTGCAACTTTCATTTTTCAACTTCCTTAAGCCCTAAGAACGATTTTTTACACGCTTTATTGAATGAAATTGACTTACAAAAGAATTATCTAAACTCCGAAACAGTTCATACTATTTATTTCGGAGGAGGCACTCCCTCTTTATTAGAAGCAAATGAATGCAATGCGATCATGCAAAAGTTGAAGGAAACTTTTTCAATTCACTCTGAAGTGGAGGTTACCCTGGAAGCAAACCCCGACGATATTACGGTCGATAAATTAATTGCCTGGCAAAATTCTGGTATTAACCGGCTGAGCATTGGAGTACAATCATTTTTTGATGAAGATCTTCGTTGGATGAACCGGGCACATAACGCCAAACAATCCATATCAAATCTTGAATTAGCCAAGAATTATTTCAACAATATTACGATCGATCTGATTTATGGTACTCCCACCCTAAACGACAAAAAATGGAAAGAAAACGTAACTAAAGCAATTGAAATAAGTATCCCCCACCTATCCTGTTATGCATTAACGGTGGAACCAAAAACGGCTTTACAAAAATTAATTGCCGATAAGAAATTTATTGATATTAATCCTTCGGACCAGGCCCGGCAATTTTTATTGTTGATGGAATGGATGGAGACAAGTGGATACGAACATTATGAAATAAGCAATTTTGCCTTACCTGGTAAGAGAAGTAAACATAATAGTTCCTATTGGCAGGGAACAACCTACCTGGGCCTTGGTCCTTCTGCGCATTCTTATAACAATACTAGCCGTCAGTGGAATATTGCCAACAATGCTTTATATATTCAGTCATTAAAAAAAAATGAACTGAACTTTGAGCTTGAAATTTTAACACCTACCCAAGTGCAGAACGAGTACATCATGACTTCTTTACGGACAATGGAAGGATTAGATAATAACTATATCAGAAATCATTTTGGCTTGCAGGAGGAACAGAGAATTGAAAAAGCTACTCATCATTTTATTCAACAGCAACTTTTAGAGAAAAAAGAAAATAATTTTATTCTTACCAAAAAAGGAAAATTATTTGCCGATGGTATTGCTGCAGGTTTATTTTCTTAATAATATTTTTAGAAAGGAAAATTTCGTCAATACCTAGATTACCGGCATTAATAACAATCCGTTAACCAGGAAATAGAAAAACAACAACAAACAAAAAATGATAGAAATTCAGTTGTTAAATGGCTTAAGCAAAATAATTGTTTTTCTGCTTGTCTTCTTTTCTTTCTTTTTACTAACCGTCAAAACCAGCAAAAAAAAATCCAATCAATTATTTGCGTTTTTCTTACTGTTTATAGCATTTGATATTAGTGGATTTTTCCTTAATACCTGGCTTCTAAAGCTGCCGCTTATTGAAAATCTGCGTATTACATCTACGCTGTTGCAAATGCCGATTCTGTATTTATATGTGCTTTCTGTTTGCTATTCCAACTTTACGATAAAAGCAAAATATTGGGTTCATGGTCTTCTTTTTGTGATATACTATTTCGTTATTACGGTGTCTCCTTTCTCACAAACAAACATGCTAATTTTTCAAATAATAAGTGAACTTCAATATGCATTTTATATCATTTTGCTATTCTTCACTTTAAAAGAATACAGAAAAGTTTATGTAGAAAACTATGCCAACCCCGAAAACCTGCATTACAGGTGGTTAGTACAAATGATAACAGTAATATTGATTGCTCACATATTTGTACTATCGAAATCTATAATACGGCTTACTACGAATGATACTATGTTATTATTGGCCAACGTGGTTGTTATTATTTTGGCCTTGCTTGTATCCTGCTTTTTTGTGTTAAAAGCATTGTATCAGCCTCGGTTATTCAGAGGAATTGATCAGGAAACAAAGCCAATTTCAACTTATGTTACAAAGGAGGATAGGGAAAAACCAGTTGAAACAAACACTGATATTCAAGAAAAAATTAATTTTCTTGAGGGGATGATGGCTGCAAAAGAACCTTTTTTGGATCCCGATTTAACTATCCGGCAACTGGCCGAACAAATGAACCTTTCTCAAAAGGAATTGTCTGCCCTTATTAATCACCATATGGGAAAACATTTTTTCGATTTTATCAATGAATTTCGCATTCATAAAGCCATGGAAATCTTAAAAAATCCTGCAAAAAAAGAGGTCACCGTTCTGGAGATTTTGTATGAAGTAGGGTTTAATTCCAAATCTTCGTTTAATACCGCCTTTAAAAAACACAGTGAGCTTACACCGGTTGAATTTAGAAGGCACTCATTATCAGAAAGCTAAAAAAGTAATACTTGAAATAAGAAAAGTCGAACCAATTATATGCATAATAATTGGTTCGACTTCTTTTAATCGGTCGTATTAATATGATTGTTGATTTTTCTTTGCATCAAACAAAAAAAGCTATGAAATCAACGTACGTTTTTCTTTGCATTTTATTCTTCTTACAATTAGCTGAAGTAAGGTCTCAAACTAAAACATCCAATAAATACAGCAAAACCTACTTCTCAAATAAAACACCTGCTCAAAGGGTTGATAGTTTAATTACCGCACACAAAATCCAAAATGGACCCGGAATTGCGGTTTCGGTAATTAAGGATGGTGCCATTGTTTACAAAAAAGGATTTGGTATTGCCAATTTAGAATATGGAATTCCTATTACAACTTCAACAGTTTTTCAGGTTGGTTCTGTGTCAAAACAATTCACAACTTTTTCAATCCTATTATTAGAACAAGAAGGAAAGCTATCAATAGATGACGATATAAGAAAATACCTTCCAGAAATGGTTGATTACGGATATAAAATTACTTTACGAAATTTAGCGAACCATACAAGTGGTATTAGAGACAACACAGATTTAGCTTACTTAATTGGAACAAGTGAAGCTGATTTGTTCAGTAATGAGCAAGCTGTAAAATTAATTACCAGTCAAAAAGGTTTAAATTTTATCCCAGGAGATGAGTTTGAATATTGCAATTCAGGTTTTATATTATTAGCAGAAATTGTAAAAAGAGTTTCGGGGCAATCATTTGCAGAATTTACAAAAACAAGAATATTTGACCCATTAAAAATGAAAAATTCACAATTCATTGATGACCCAGAAATAATAGTAAAAAACAGGGCATATTCTTACTATAAACCAAATAGCAATTATTATAAAAGCATACTTAATCATTCTTTTGTTGGTTCTACAGGTTTAAATACAACTGCCGAAGATTTAAGTTTATGGGCAATAAATTTTGAAAAAAAGACTATCGGCAATGATGCAATTTTCAACAAAATGAAAGAAAAAAGTAAACTTAATAATGGCGAAATAATTCCATATGCATTAGGACAAGAAAACAAAGTTTACAAAGGTTTGAATGTAATATTTCACGGTGGTGCAGTTGCCAGATACGTATCTTATTTATTGAGAATTCCAGAACATAATTTTTCTATAGTATATACTTGCAATTCACATACTTTTCGCCCATTAGATTTCGTATACAATATTATAGATTGCTATTTAAAAGACAAAGAAACTACTACAGAAACAAAACCTGTTTTAAACCAATCTTTGCTTCAAAATTTTGTGGGATATTACGAACCCTTCCCGGGATTAATAGTTAATATCAGTAAAGAAAACGATACGCTTTTTCTTCAAGCGAAAGGTGACAATAACAGAGTAAAATTGCAACAAATTTCCGATTATGAATTTATCTATCCAAATGAACCTCACAGTAAAATTGTGTTTGCCAAAACAAACGGACAAGCTACAAATTTTTTGGAATGGCATTTTTCAGACTTTTCTTACAAAGGGCTAAGCGTTGAATTAAAAGAGTTTGACGAAACAAAAATAAACTTTGCTGAACTTATTGGCAGATATTATAATTCAGAGCTTAAAACTTCATATAATTTTGTAGTTAAAGAAAACAAATTAGTTGCTACACACAACATAAATGAAGATATAATTTTAACTGCGCTGCAACCCGATGTTTTCATAAGTATTTATATAGGTTATTTTGGCAAAATTGAAGTTATTAGAAACGAACAACAACAAGTAATCGGTTGCTACATTTCAGGACAAAAAACAAGACGAATTAAATTTGAAAAGATTGACGGGAAATAATTACTAGCGCTAACAGGGGGTTTGTTGCTATGCTGGCAGCAGTAATAACAATGAGTTTCAAATCACTATCATCTATTATCGGGCCGACATAATTCTATTTATCTTTTTGTTGTTAACTTCAACATGTAGGAGTTTTTTAATCGGCTTCAGTTGCGGGGTGGACAGCTATAAAATACCTGCACTTCTTAAGTCCCTGAACGTAACACAATTTTTTAAACCAAATAGTTCGACCTTCCTTAGATTCTAAAAAACCAATAACTCTTATCTAACATTAAAGGTCATTTGAAAGTTTCTTTTAAAAATCAAGAGAAGAATACAATCAACTACTCTACTCCACTTTCTTCATTTCTTTCCAGTTTTGATCTTGAAATACAAAGCCCGGATCAAAGTTGGGGCTATTACTCAACACAAAACTACTGCCATCACCCCTGCTCCAAACATGATCGTACCCGGCGGCCACTTCATATTTACCTGATTCATCCGAATAATTTTCAACCTCTCGTATTGCTTTTATAAAATTTGTATGGATTCGGTCGTCGGAACGTTGCCGCTGCTCCCACGAACGCATCTCGTTATCCATATTTTTCAGTCTTTCTGCACCCGCACGCGTTGCACGTTCACCTATTTGCCTGGTTTGTTCATCCATTATTCGGATTCTGCCTATATGTGCAATGTTTTTTTTCTGTCTTACATCTTTCCAAAATTTATTTACCGCATCATTCCATGCCTGGCTTGTTCGGAAACTTGAAAAAATAGTACCGAATTTATTTTTTGCCTGCTCCTTTTCATCGGCCGGATATTTAAAAACAGTTCTTTTGGTTATTTGTGTATTGAATATTTTATCATAACTACCATTATACACATTGGGTACTACTGTTTCAACAACAGTTACACCCAGCACTACCCAACCCGCTGTTCCATCGGGCCAGGTTAAATCTGCATTCACCGCTGTTTGGGAAAATTGAATTTGGCCGGCTCCATATTGCCTAATTTCTCTACTCGATTCTTCATTCCATTGTCTCATCTGGTCCACCACAGCCTGGTTGGACTCCACTTTTATTATTTGCGGATTACCGAGTTCATTCACAAATACATTTCTCAAATATTGTTCTGCGCCCATCGGTTCCTTAAAATCACAATAGGATGATGACTGCTTATTGTTTTGATTAAACTGCATTAGTTCAGCATTGGTATTCCAACTAAAAATTACATCAGGTAGCATTTCAAAAAGGTATTTACCATCGGCCGACTTTGCAGTAAGCTGCCTGAATGTTCCCGCACATGAAGACCCCGGTGCGTTCCAAATAATGTCATCGGTGCTGCTCCAGCCTTTGGGCAATAGAATACTATAGGCTTCCTGTGGTGAAGCAAAGCCGGTTTTGTCCAGCATTCTCACTCTTTCAAAAATTAAGTAATCGCTGCCTTCTGTATATTTTTTAGAGGAAGGCGATTGACCCCCTGCATCTTCCTTTTTCTCATCGCTTGTCGGGGAGCTACAACTGGTAAAAAAAAATTGCATTGCTATTACATTTATTAAAAGATAAAATAGTCTGTTCATATTTTCAGATTGGTTTATATTTTCTAAAATAAATATCGTTGTTACTTAGTAAATTTAAAACGACTCTCCCAAATAAAGATCATAGCCTGATGATAGCCCATAATCCTTTTGGAGTATACTCCGAATAATTATCTTTATTTCAATTGAAGCTTGGCAAAAATATCGGACCTTATCTTAAGACGACTAATTTATATTATTTTATACAAGATTGAGGCGTGAGAAACTGCTACAGCGCCTCGTGAGCAGGGTGAAGATATGTGTGAAAAGTAATGGGATTTTATCAAACGAGTATTTCCTCAAGTTGTTTGAACCCATCGGAAGGTTTAACACTATCCCAAAGAATTCGATAAATCATTTCTGAAATTGGCATTGTACATCCAATACCTTTATTAATTTGATGGATGCATAAACTGGCATTATATCCTTCGGCAATCATATTCATTTCTAATTGAGCAGCTTTAACTGAATAGCCCTTGCCGATCATATTACCGAACGTTCGATTTCGGCTGTATAGAGAATAACAGGTAACCAACAAATCGCCCAGGTATACGGATGCAGCATAATTTGGACTCTTTTTATGAGTAACCGGATCATCTTCTTCATGTACTCCCACTTCAATATGCGGTATTCCTACTTTTC
>JBJXDV010000044.1:0-13266 GCA_046153465.1 Chitinophagaceae bacterium | reverse complement strand
ATGCAGCGGGAAGCCCTGCAAAAGTAATAGTGTATTTGGTCCATGTAGCAGGATATATACCGGCATAGTTAGGATCTATATCAACAAGCAATTGAGTAAAATCGCCAAAGGATTTAACATCCGTTCCAACATTTGCACTTTGATTGGTAAAGTTTCCTCTTACCTGTAAACGTTCGGGGAAATTTCCGGTAGATCGGGTGTAGAAGGTTAACTGATCGCCATTCTTTACCGGGATCGAAGGAGTAATAAGCCAGCAACTGATTTCTCCCGAATTATTTGAAACAGCCAAATCGGCACTGATAAATTCAGTAGGACTATAGACCGCAGAGAAAGCAGGAAAACCAACAATATCATTTCCAAATTTACCGCCCAATTCATATTTTCCTTGTCTCCATGCTAATCCACCAACCGGGTTACTTCTGTTGGTGATAACCCAGCCTTTGCGGGATAAGTTTGAAACAGAATCAAACTCTTCTACAAAAGAATTGGACACAACCGGAGGGCGTGGGGTTGCTGTTTCAGTTGTATAATCTTTTTCGCAAGAAATAATCACTATTATAATAAAGGCAAAGATTGAAAGCGAAACAAGTAATTTTTTATTCATAACCGATTATTTAAACGAAAGTGAATTATTTTTTACTGGAATATACAACCTGATCAAGCCCGATCGCACTGGCATTTCCATTACTACCTGCATCAAGCGTATAATAACGGAAAGCAAATCTTCCTTTGGTTGGACCATTAAGTCCACTGATAGTCGCTTCAAATCTTGTCCATTGGGCAGGGTATGAACCGGGGACAAAAAGGTTCGGTAAACTATGAGCGTATTTATAATCCCAGAAAGAAGTGCCGGTATTGTACTTGGGAGGGTTGATGGTAAGTAACAATTCAAAATCTCCCCGATCAGTACTACTGTTATAAGAAGCATCTTCCGGATCGTAGGCTATACCACCTATATTTGTTCCTTCATTTTTTCTATTAAAACAAACCTCCAGGTTATTACCATAATCAGTTGAATCGCCACCACCTGCCGGTAATAATTGCGTTCTGGTATAAAAACTAATCTTATCTCCATTCTGCATCGTTACCAAAGGAGAAATCAGCCAATTACTGATTACATCATCAGTACCTGATGTAGAGTTAAAATCTGCGGCAATAAAACCAGCATAGGAACCATTCGATGAATAAGGCGAAAATATTGGAAAAGGTGCTCCGCCCTGCGTCCAAATACCACTTCCTTTAGGATTGCTATTATTAATAGGAACCCAACCTCTATGATAAGCTTCTGCAACTGTATCAAATTCTTCAGTAAATGATTGATCAGGAGTAAGGGGAGGAACGAGGAAGGCGGGATCATCTTTTTGGCAGGCAGTAAATGCCATCGTCACCACAACAAACGCTAATAAGATCCTGCTCAATGTAGATTTTCTCATAATGTTCTAGTTAGTTAGATAAATGGTAAGTGAAAATAATAATTTTTGCTATACCGGCAAAACTTCTGATTGCTCTCCGTACAAAGATTTGAGCCTTTGAACAAAAAATAATTCCTATATAAGTTATTATTCTTTTTAAACTCATTTATCTCGGTGTTCATACCTTGATAAACTGCTCTTTAAACCTGGATAACCCCTGTCTTGAAATCTGAAAAATGCGGATTATGATTAGCCGCCATAATTCCTTCTGCGATTACCCTTCTTGTTTCGATTGGATCTATAATGGCATCAACCCAAAGTCTTGATGCCGCATAATAGGGAGAGGTTTGTTTATCGTAACTATTTTTAATAGTTGCCAAAAGAACCTTTTCTTCTTCAGGAGACACTATTTTACCTTTCGACTTCATAGCAGCAACCTGAATTTGCAGTAATGTTTTTGCTGCCTGATCTCCACCCATTACAGCAATTTTAGCAGTGGGCCAGGCGTAAATAAAGCGAGGGTCGTAGGCCTTGCCACACATCGCATAATTTCCTGCCCCAAATGAATTGCCTACTATAATTGTTATTTTAGGAACAACTGAGTTGGCAACTGCGTTTACCATTTTAGCACCATCTTTTATAATTCCTGAATGTTCGCTTCTGCTTCCTACCATAAATCCTGTAACATCCTGAATAAAAATCAGTGGTATTTTTTTCTGATTACAATTCATTATAAATCGGGCTGATTTATCGGCACTATCATTATAAATAACCCCGCCTAACTGCATTTCCCCTTTTTTACTTTTTACTATCTTTCGTTGATTAGCCACAATACCAACGGCCCAACCTTCGATTCGACCATAACCGCAGACAATGGTTTTTCCATAATCTTCTTTGAACTGTTCAAATGCAGAATTGTCGGTAATACGTTCAATAATGTCGAGTATATCATAAGGCTTTCCTTCTGAAGGAAAAATACCGTATAATTCACGCGGATCTTTTTTTGGAGCAACGGATGCTATTCGGTTAAATCCAGCGGTTTCTTTTTCGCCCATCATAGAAAACAACTGTTTGATATGATCCATGCATTCCTGTTCGGTGTCGAATTTGTAATCGGCAATACCACTGATTTCAGTATGCGTAATCGCTCCTCCCAATGTTTCACTATCTATATCTTCTCCAATGGCTGCTTTTACAAGATAGGGACCGGCTAAATAAATGGAACCATTGCCTTCTACCATTAACGTTTCATCGCTCATAATTGGTAAATAGGCTCCTCCTGCAACACAGGCTCCCATTACTGCCGCTAATTGTGTAATACCCATGGCACTCATGCGGGCATTATTGCGAAATACTCTTCCAAAATGTTCTTTGTCCGGAAAAATTTCATCCTGCATGGGAAGAAAAACGCCGGCACTATCCACTAAATAAATAATTGGCAAATGGTTTTCCATAGCCATCTCCTGTAATCTTAAATTCTTTTTACCTGTAATAGGAAACCATGCACCTGCTTTTACTGTTTGATCATTTGCTACAAGAATGCATTGTCTTCCGCTTACATAAGCAATTCCGCCCACGGTTCCTCCGGCCGGACAACCGCCTTGCTCTTCATACATTTCATATCCAGCCAGCACACCCATTTCTATAAAAGGTTTTTCTTTGTCACGCAGGTAATCTATTCTTTCTCTTGCGGTAAGTTTATTTCGTTCGTGTTGTTTTTCGATGGCTTTTTTGCCTCCACCTTCATAAATCTTTTCAACACGCTGCCTTAGTTGGCTCAATAAAAGTTTCAAACCGCCTTCGTTTTTATTAAATTCTATATTCATATTATTCCCTGCTTTGTAGCTGCAAAGTAAACCGAAATGATAACAATTTAACAGGCTTTAAAGAGTGACTGGAAAAGATTTTCTTACTTTTAAAGCTTATGACAAAGCGCGGTATTGCATGGTGGGTACTCATCGTACTTGCTTTAGGTATTAAACTCTTTTCTCTTTTTCCGAATGCGGTTGAGTACTATTATTCTAATGGATTTTATCCCCTTACAGCAAGAGTACAACGAATGATGTTTGGCTGGGCACCCTTTAGTATCGGCGATATTTTATATGCTCTCGTAGTTATTTATCTTATTTATAAAATAATTGAACTTATAAAAAAGATTCGTAAAAAACAGCTTTCTAAAGTATATTGGAGGAGTGGCGCAAAAAGATTGATTTTTATATTTTTGTTCGTATACGTTTGGTTCAATTTATTCTGGGGATTAAACTATAACAGACTTGGAATTGCTCATCAATTGGGTCTTACCAAACAAAAAATAAATAAAGAAGATATCATATCTGTTATGGAACAATTACTCATTAGGGTTAATCAATTTGATACCGCAGGTAAAATCAACCGTTCATCTTTCAACAACAAAAAAAATCTTTTTAATAAAGCGGTGGATTCCTATAAAAATCTTTCTAAACAACAGGATAACTTTTCTTATAATACAACTTCGGTTAAGCCTTCATTATTTATTTACGTTGGCAATTACCTTGGATATTCGGGTTACTATAACCCATTTACCGGAGAAGCACAGGTAAATACAACTGTTCCATTATTTGTACAGCCTTTTACAACCTGTCATGAAATAGGTCATCAACTCGGTTATGCAAAGGAGAACGAAGCAAATTTTGCTGGTTATCTGTCGGCAAAAAATTCCACGGATAGCGCCTTTCTTTATTCTGTTTATTTTGAATTGTACACTTACGGAAGGCGTTATTTATACGGGCAAGACTCGTTACTGCTTAGAAAACTGGATAGTCAACTTTTACCTGGCGTCAAAAAAGATTTTAAAGAATTAAAAGATTTTTTTATTAAGTATGAAAACCCTGCTGAAAAAATAATTGATAAATTATATGGACAATTCTTGAAAGCAAATGAACAACCTTCAGGGAAGGTTAGCTATAGCGAAGTAATTATTTGGTTAATTGCGTACTATAAAAAATTCGGCAAAGAAGCTTTATAGCGAACTTTACAATGAACTTGTTTGTACTAATTTTATGAAATTTATTATTTCCCTACTGATTCCCTTAGCAATAGGATCTATCTCGGCAATCTTTACAGTAAAAGCGATACCGGGTTGGTATGCTCAGTTGAATAAACCCTGGTTCAATCCCCCGAATTGGATATTCAGTCCGGTTTGGACCACATTATATATTTTTATGGGTATTGCTTTATGGTTGGTGTGGAAAGCAGACGCAGCTAACAAACTAAAGCAAACTGCATTGGCAGTTTTTGGTCTTCAGTTGGTCTTAAATTTTTTCTGGTCCTTTATTTTCTTTAACAATCATCAATTGGGTTGGGCATTCGCAGAGATTGTAGCACTCTGGTTACTGATACTACTTACTATTATTTCATTTGCAAAGATCAATACAACAGCCGCATGGTTATTGGTGCCTTATATAAGCTGGGTTAGTTTTGCAGGCATCTTGAATTATACAATTTGGCAATTAAATAAGGGGTAAGATTTCATATGTCCCGTTGCGGTTGCACACACTCAACGATGAGAGTTATTCTTCATTCTTTAAAATTTATTCTTCCACATCATACTCTCTACCGGCTTATTCTTTTGACCACTGTATTTGGCATCTTTCTTTTCGTTATATCGTACTTCAATTTCTCCTTCTACGGGAAAGTAGATTAATTGCCCGATGGGCATGCCTTTATATACTTTCACCGGTTGCTTTACTGATATCTCCAGTGTCCAATGTCCGCAGAACCCAACATCACCCTTACCCGCAGTTGCGTGAATATCTATTCCCAAACGGCCAGTTGATGATTTACCTTCCAAAAAGGGAACATGGGCGTGGGTTTCAGTATATTCTTCCGTTGAACCCAAATAAAAAATATGGGGATATAGAATAAATCCTTCTTCGGGTATTTCGAAGTATTCTATTTCGTTGTGCTTTTTTGCATCCAGTATATGTTCACGGTAAGTGGCCAGCCATTTGCCCAAATGTATATCGTAGGAGTTACTTCCTAAACATGCCCGCTGATAGGGTTCTACTTTAATGGTTCCTTTCTCTATTTCTTCCAAAATACGTTTGTCACTCAAAATCATAGTCTATTATTTTAATGCCCGTTCGTTTAATAATGTTCTTGCTTATCGATGTACAACATTTAATAGGAACCCTTTCATTACAAATAAGGGGTAGGCCGGTTATACATTCGTTGTTTATCTTTGAAACAACAAACTGCGGCAAAGTAATCGCGTTTTCTTTAATTATGCCTCTATTTTATCAACATTATATTGACCCCTCTACCCAATTGGCTATCTGGAAGATTGAAGAACCAGAATCATTTTTCCTTCAAAAGGTACCATTAAATAAAGAGGTGGCCCATCCCTACAAGCGGTTGCAACATTTAGCCGGACGTTATCTGTTACCTGAATTGTACAGTGATTTTCCTTTAGATGAAATTTTGATTGCCGATACACGTAAACCTTTTTTACCCAACGAAACGTACCACTTTTCAATTTCGCATTGTGGGAATTTTGCGGCAGCAATAGCAAGTTCAGCGCATAGAGTAGGGGTAGATATTGAATTCGTTACATCAAGGCTTTATGCGATCAGTCATAAATTTCTAAATTCAGTCGAAAAAGAATTTCTGCATGAATGGGAACATTTGCCGCAATTGCATTTGCAACTAACTACCATTTTGTGGAGTGCAAAGGAAGCAATTTATAAATGGTACGGTGATGGACAACTGGATTTTAAACGTCATATGTATTTGAACGGATCTATTGTATTTCGTTCCGACGAATGGATTGAACTGCCCTTTATGTTTGATAGAGAAAAAACAATTCCAATGAAAATTAAAGCTAAAATTCTTGGCCATCTGGTACTGGCTTATGTTTGCGGATATCAACTTTAATACAATGGATGCTTATTAAAATTAAAGGTGCTATAATTTTTATACGATGTTTACTACGTGTATTTGTTGCGAAGTTTATTAGCTCGAGGATTAATGAGCTAAATCACCCTCTTCTTCCCCGGTTCCTTCTAATAATGGTATATCATGCACCGAAGAACCGGCAATTCCTTTTACAGAACCATACATTCCCGAAGTACTTATTAATACCTTATCCAATTGCTTTTCCCGTTCCTTCCACATTTTTTCCATTTGAATACGTTCGCGTGCAATGGATTGTTTCATTGCCAAGAAACCTTCAACGATCGCTTCGACCTGTTGCCGAAATTCATTTCCGGTTAAATAATTATAAACGAGTTGCATTTTTTCTCCCTTATTTTCTTCCGATTTCTTAGCATCGGCCACTTTAATAATAGCATTCCGTAGTACTGCGGCCACGCTGCCTATTTCGCTATAAGAACAAATCCAAACGCCATCTTTTTCGCCAAACTTATTCATATCTTTTGGAAATGCCTGGGTAACCAGAATTGCAACATCGGCATTACTGTTGCGCATATCCGCTTTTAACTTTTCGACCCAGTTATTGTCCCAGTTTTTAGTGCGTTTGCTTTCGTAAATAATCTTCCCGCACTCTTTGCCCGAATGATTCCTTACAAGTTGAATACAGTCGGCACCTTTAATCCCTTTTCCTACTTCTTCAATAACATCAAAAGGAAAATGATCACGCAAAATCTCTTCCAATAATAATTCCTGTGATTCGCCCTGTAGTTGCATACTTCCCTGCTCAGACTTGCGTCTCATTTCTTCAATCAGTTTTTTCTGGTCCTCCGATTGCTTTTCCATTTCTTTTATCCGCAATTGATATTCCGAATCTTTGGCAGCATTTTTCTGTTCTTCCAGTTTACGCAGTTCTTCCGAAAGCTTACCACGCTCTTCCTGCAATCTCTTTTGTACCGAAAGCTCCAATTCAGCTTCTTTATTTTTCAGTTGTTGTTCTTTTTGTAAAAACTCCAGTTCTTTTTGCCGGGCCGCTTTTAATTTTTCTTCGTTGTCTGAATTATTTTGTTCTAATAATTTTAATTTATTTTCAAAATCGTTGCTAATTGATTTTCGAAGAGCAGTTTCAATTTCTGCCTGCGCTTTTTTTCGCTCATCTATTAATAGCTGATCGTATTCGGTTTGCTTTTTCTTTTGCCATTCATCCATTTTAGTTCGAAGTTCCTTCTTCACCTCATCCCTGATTATTTCGCCGGGTTCGAACTGGTGATTGCAATTTGGACAAGTGATAGTATTCGTCATGCGCACAATTTTTTACAAGTTTACGATAAACTTGCTTCTTCAAACAAATGGTTATCGGAATTTCGATGAATAGGCCCGGCTTCCGTTTTTAACCTAAAAAAAAATATGCCGATTGAAGTAAATTGATGAAATTAGAGGAATTGTTCAGGCATTATTCATTACTCATTCAATTTTAGTTGTTATGCAAAATAGTCGTAGAACCTTTCTCAAACAAAGTAGCGTGTTGTTAGCAGGTGCCGGCCTGTTTTCAAAACAAATGACTGGCTTTATTAACCCTCGTGAACTCACAGGAGTACAATTGTATTCGGTTCGGGCCGATATGATGAAAGATCCACTGGGTACATTAAAGCAATTAGCGTCTTTTGGATATAAGTTTGTAGAACATGCCAACTATATCAATCGTAAATTTTATGGTTATTCGGCAGCCGATTTTCGCAAAGTATTAAACGATCTCGGTTTAAAAATGCCCAGCGGTCACACCGTAATGGGTAAAGCACATTGGGATGCAGATAAAAAGCAATTTACAGATGCCTGGAAATGGACGGTTGAAGATGCGGCTATCGTGGGGCAACAATTTGTGATCAGCCCCTGGCTCGATGAATCACTTCGAAAAACAAAAGATGATTTGATACGCTATATGGATGTTTTTAATAAAAGTGGAGAACTTTGTAAAAAATCGGGAATGAAATTTGGCTATCATAACCACGATTTTGAATTTAGCCAGCAATTGGATGGCGAATCGGTATATGATCTTATGCTGGCTAATACAGATCCAAACTTAGTAATACAACAATTAGATATCGGTAATTTATACAATGGCGGTGCAAAAGCTATTGATATTGTTCAGAAATTTCCGGGTCGTTTCCAATCGATGCACGTAAAAGATGAAATTTCCTCATCAACTGGCAATGAGAAATTTGAAAGCACGGTGTTGGGTAAGGGAATTGTAAATGTAAAAGATGTGATCGATCTGGGTCGTAAGTCAGGTGGCACTATTCATTTTATCATCGAGCAGGAATCATACCAGGGGCAAGCGCCGTTGGATGCCATGAAGGAAGATTTGGAAATTATGAAGAAATGGGGTTATTGAAAATAGACTAAAATATTATTAATTGAAGGGTGAAAATTGGAAACATCATTTTCATCCTTCAATTTTTATTTGGTGAATCCCCAGTCCATTACCCGGCGCAAATATTTTTTATCCTCGAGTATCCAGGTAACCTCGTAACTGCCCGCATCATCCCTGCTTAATAAATAGATATAGATTCGTTTTCCATCTTTTGAAAAATAAACACCATTGGAAGTTCTTTCCGTACCCGCTTTATCTTTATAGGTGAAGTTTAAATTGAATAAGTCGGCATAGGCGGCCGGTGGAATCACGATCGTATCCTTATTATAAAGCACAGTTATACTTTTGATAGCTGTAACAGGCATTTCTCCAAAAGCGCCATAAAAAGGTTTGTTATCTATCTTTACCAGGTTATCTTCTACCTTAGTTAGTTTTCTACCAGCAGGCTCAAAACGACCAGTGGTCACCGTTACTTCAATGCCATCTCCTTTAAAACTCATTAAGTTTCTTGTATATGAAAAAGGAGAAAGTTTATTAAGCGGCAATTTGCCGATACTTTCTTCAATACCACCCACTGTAAACACCCCAAGATCGGCTCGAATAACTTTGTTGGTGAATTTGGCAAAGCTTTCTTTTTTTGTTCGGTAGTCGGGAATATCTTTAGCTTGCGCAATACCATACTTTATCCAAACAACGAATACAAAGAAAAAGATCAATTTTTTGGCCAACATTGTTGATTTTTTTTATGAAATTATAAAACGAAACTCAATTACGCTCTATTATATGGTTCTTTTAAAGAATTGTTGGCTTTTCTAAGCGTTTCCCATCAATCTTGAATTAATTTAGCGGCCTCAAATACTGGTGAACTTTTATGAAGAAGGAGGCGCTGCAGCAATTGGCTGATCAACTTGATGGAGATTTTTATTTTGATACCGTAATGCGTACGCTCTATGCAACAGATGCATCCGCTTACCGCGAAATGCCACTTGCAGTTGCCATTCCTAAATCGGTTGAAGATATCAAGAAGCTTATTTCTTTTGCTACCATCAATCATACATCGCTTATACCCCGTACAGCAGGTACTTCTCTTGCCGGCCAGGTAGTAGGCAATGGTATAGTGGTGGATGTTTCAAAATATTTCACCCGAATATTGGAATTTAATAAGGAAGAAAAATGGGTGCGGGTGCAGCCCGGTGTAATACGGGATGAATTGAATTTATTTCTAAAGCCGCACGGATTATTTTTCGGGCCCGAAACGTCTACGGCTAACCGAGCAATGATGGGTGGTATGGTTGGTAATAACAGTTGTGGGTCCAACTCAGTCGTCTACAGAAGTACACGCGAGCATTTGCTGGAAATAAATGCGATACTAAGTGATGGCAGCGAAGTGCTGTTTTCCTCCCTGGGGCTGGATGAATTCCACCAAAAATGTGACGGCAATGGACTGGAGGCAGCTATCTATAAAAATATTCGTGGGCTGTTAAGCAATTACGAGAACCAATTAGAAATAAGAAAAGAGTTTCCAAAGAAATCGGTAGAAAGAAGAAATACTGGTTATGCAATAGATCTTTTATTAGAAACCGCTCCTTTTTTTGCCGGGGGTAATGATTTTAATTTTTGTACCATGATTGCCGGATCTGAAGGAACCCTTGCTTTTATCAAAGAAATAAAATTAAACCTGGTTCCACTTCCTCCCGGGGAAACCGGATTGTTATGCGTGCATTTTAATTCTATTGATGAATCGCTTAGGGCAAACTTGATAGCGTTGAAATTTAACGTAAGTGCCTGCGAACTCATTGATCATTATATTTTGGAATGCACTAAAAATAATACAGAACAATTAAAGAATCGTTTTTTTGTACAGGGTGATCCGGGTGCCATTTTGGTCATTGAATTTTCGCGCCGAACAAAAGAAGAAGTATTGGATGTTGCTAAACAATGCGAAACTGCGTTGCGCAATGCAGATCTCGGTTATCATTTTCCTTTACTAACGGGAACGGATACAAAAAAAATATGGACCTTGCGCAAAGCAGGGCTGGGTTTGCTCAGCAATTTACCAGGCGATGAGAAGGCCGTACCAGTTATAGAAGATACAGCCGTGGATGTACATGATTTACCTGCTTATATCCGCGACTTTAATGAAATCCTAAAAAAATATAATCTCTATTCGGTACATTACGCACATGCAGGCTCGGGCGAAATTCATTTGAGGCCCATCATCAATTTAAAAACTGAAGCGGGTAATTTGTTGTTCCGGCAAATTGCAGAAGAAATAGCAACACTTGTAAAAAAATACCAGGGCTCATTAAGTGGTGAGCATGGCGATGGGCGCTTGCGCGGAGAATTTATTGCGCAAATGATAGGCCCCAAAAATTATGCGTTATTAAAAGATATTAAACGGATCTGGGATCCTCACCAAATCTTTAATCCCGGAAAAATTACAGACACACCCCCTATGAATACCATGCTTCGGTATGAGGCCGGTCAACAAACACCGGCATTTAAAACTGTTTTTCGTTTTCCCAATCAGGATATCTTACAACATGCTGAACAGTGCAATGGAAGTGGTGATTGCCGTAAAACAGAATTGAGTGGTGGAACCATGTGTCCCTCGTATATGGCTACCCGAAATGAAAAGGATACTACCCGGGCCAGGGCAAATATATTAAGAGAGTTTCTTACCCATTCCGATAAAATGAATCGCTTTGATCACCAAGAGATTTATGAGGTAATGGACTTATGTTTAAGCTGCAAAGGGTGTAAAACAGAATGCCCGAGTAATGTGGACGTTGCAAAATTAAAAGCAGAATTTCTGCAACATTATTACGATGAACATGGAGTTCCCTTCCGTTCGAAATTGATTGCTGGTTTTAGCAAAGCTGCCAAATTGGGTTCATTGTGGCCCTCTGCCTATAATTTTTTTGTTACTAATAAATTTACCGGTTCACTGATAAAAAAAATTGCAGGGTTTGCTAACCTTCGAAGTATGCCTACCCTTGCTCAAACTACCGTTGAAAAATGGATGAAGAATAGAAAGCAGGAGGATAGAAAATTGGTTAATTCAAAAGGAAAAAAAGTCTATCTTTTTTGTGATGAATTTACGAATTACAATGATAGTGCCATCGGAATTAGAGCAATTCAATTACTGGAGCGGTTAGGGTACGAGGTTATAATCCCGCAACATCTGGAAAGCGGGCGGGCCTCTTTATCGAAAGGTTTGGTGAGGGATGCACAGAAAATTGCCAATCAGAATATTTCCATGTTGGCGCCAATAATTAGTGCAAATAGTCCGCTTATTGGGATTGAACCTTCTGCTATCCTTACCTTTCGGGATGAATATATTGATTTGGCCAGTGATGAATTGCTGCAGACTGCTAAAGAGCTGGCAAAACATGTATTTACAATTGATGAATTTATTGCATCAGAAATTGCAAAAAAGCAAATAGATATATCCCTTTTCACGAAAGAAAAAAAACAAATAAAGCTTCATGGGCATTGCCAGCAAAAAGCACTTTCATCTATAGAGCCTACTGTACAACTTCTTTCATTGCCAGAAAATTATTCTGTTGAAATTATTCCTTCCGGTTGTTGTGGTATGGCGGGTAGTTTTGGATACGAAAAGGAGCATTATGAATTGTCAATGAAAATTGGCGAATTGGTGTTATTCCCAGCAGTAAGAAATGCATCAGACAATATAATAATTGCAGCTCCGGGTACCAGTTGCCGCCACCAATTAAAAGATGGTACCGGTAAATTAGCTTTACATCCTGTAGAAATATTTTATGACGCCCTTCTAAAAGAGTGAGAATGTGATGTACTTGTTGAAAGAAAATTTATTGCTTTAAAAAACGCGAAGTTTTTTTCTCTCCATACTGATTAATAACAGTAATAAAATAATTTCCTTTTTGTAACGAGGAAGCATTCACATATAGTTCATTATTCCCTTTTTGGATAGAATAATTTTTATTGAGCACCAGGCTTCCACTGCTGCCCGTTATTTGAAGTTTTATATTGCCAGCCGTTGAAGATGAAACAGAAAGGTAGCTGCTATTATTTACAATTGTTGGAGAAAAGGAAGTTATTTCAAATCCTTTTTCCCTGCCATATAATGCAATTGTTTTAGAAGTATAAAACCGACCATCCAAATCGCCTACCCGAATACGATAGAATAGCCTGCCGCTTCCATTTTTATCCTCAAATTCGAAAGAGGAGGAGCAACGATTTTTATCTGCCTGAAACTGGTGAATAGAAGTATACTGTTTGCCATCCGAAGATCGCTGAATATCAAATTTTGCATAATCAAGTAAACACACAACAGACCATTGCAACGTGCTTCCATTATTTTGTTGGGAAGCCTGGATATATTTTAAGCGAACTGGCACCGAATCGATAGAAAAATCCTGCGCATTGCCAGGCAGGCAGTAAAAAAATAGCATGAGGATAAATAGCCCTTTTTTCATAAGCGTGATTTGCATTTATAAAAGTAACTAATTAATCCAGAGAAAAAAAGTCGCCTGCCTGACAGTCTATTTAATAGGAATCTTGCCGAACTTGCAAAACTCATAATCAAGGCATTGG
>JBJXDV010000043.1:0-3791 GCA_046153465.1 Chitinophagaceae bacterium | reverse complement strand
TATATTACTTATATAAATCCCGCTAATTCAAGGCTTTTCTTTCTCAGTTTTCGAATTTCTAAATCCTCAATGATTGGTTCCGGCGTAAGTATTATCGAATTATTATTTTCTCTCCACCAATTGCTTTTTTGCAATTCCTTAAAATTAATAACTCCAATTAAATATTTACGATCAGAATCTGAGTGCCATTCTTCAATCCATTCAAAACGGTCTTTAGGTACATATATAAGATCATCAAAGCTCACATATATTTTTAAATAAAAGTCGTTCGTTAATTGATGTGGCTGGTGATGATACAATTTTTTATATTCGTAATGATAATCGTAGCGCAATGCAGCAATATCACTTAATACCGCAGAAGCTGTTGGAAAACTTCCTGCCCCCTTACCATAAAAAAATTGTTTGTCGGCAAATCCACTTTCAATGACTACGCCATTGTATTCATTTTTTACAAAAGATAAAGGCTCATCGGTTTTTACAAACTGTGGCAGTACAAAGGCTGCCACTTTTCCATTTTCTAATTTTTTTGCCTGCGCGATTAATTTTATATCATAATGCTTTTCCCTTGCCACTGCTGCATCCGCACCTTGAATGCTTTGAATACCGGTAAACAATAAGTCATTGGGATGGCTGACTATTCCATAAGCATGGGCTAATAATAGTGTCCATTTATTAGCGGCATCATATCCTTCTACATCCAGTTTAGGATCAGCTTCAGCAAATCCTAATTGTTGAGCCAGTAACAATGCCTCTTTAAAACCTAATTTCTCTTCAAACATTTTTGTGAGAATAAAATTAGTGGACCCATTTACAATTGCCCGGATAGAATGCAATAAATCGTTGTCGTAATACTCTTCCAAGTTACGGATAACCGGTATAGAGGCACAGGCAGAGGCTTCATATAAAACAGCCAGGCCGGTTTCTTTTTGCAGTTGTAACAATTGAGGTAAATGTTCTGCCAGCATTTTTTTACTGGCACTGACTACATGTTTTCCATTTTTTAAAGCTACCGATACAATTTCAAAAGCTGGTTCGCTTTCGTTGATTACCTCAACGACTACATTGATCTCTGCATCGTTTAAAATTTCATTTTTATCAGTCGTAAATAACGCATCCGGTGCATTTCGCTTTTTATTCGGATTCTTAATACAAACTCTTTTTATGTTCGCTTTTAGGGAAGGGGTTTGCTGCAATACTTTATACAATCCTTCGCCAACAACTCCAAATCCAAATAAACCAATCGTTAATTGCTTTTGTGTTTCCATTTTATTCGTTCACTACTTTTAAATGATTAGAAGATTGTTCTTCAATAAATTTCCCAAGTGCCATTTCAATTTTTTCATATTCCAATAAGAAACCATCGTGTCCAAAATCACTTGCAATACTAAGCAAAGATGCTCCTGAAATATTTTTTTGTAAAAATTCCTGTTCGGTAATTGGATACAATACATCCGATTGAATTCCGATAACTAACGTTTTTGCAGTAATGCGGCGTAAAGCCTCCTCAATGGAGCCTCTGTTCCTGCTCACATCATGACTATCCATACTTTGAGTAAGCCGGTAGTAGCAGATAACATTAAACCGATTCACCAGTTTTAAACCCTGGTATCGCTGATAATTATCGGCTGCATAGGTTACATCATTAGTTAACGGAACAAAGTTTTTATCACGCGGCTGCGTAATCGCATATCCATTGTAATACCTGTACGATAACAGGGCAATAGAACGGGCAGTTGCCAACCCTTTTTGCCCTGCATCTTTTTGGCGCAATAACCAGGTTGGGTCCGATTCAATAGCCATGCGTTGAGATGCATTGAACGCAATACCCCACGGTGATAATACCGCGCTTGTAGCAATTGGAACAATATGTTCAAATAAATTGGGTTCTTCAATAGCCCATTCAAGTAATTGCATTCCGCCGGTACTTCCCCCAAGTGCGAGAAAGATTTTATTCAATCCAAGGTACTCTTTCAGCAATTGATAGCTTCGGATAATATCGCGAATACTAAAAACAGGAAAATCATGATAGTATAAATCGTTCATAGTTGGATTTACACTCAAAGGCGATATGCTTCCATAAGGGCTACCCGGTTTATTTACACAAACGATAAAATACCTTGAAGGATCAAAAAATTTTCCTTCACCAACCAGGCCGGGCCACCATTCTACCGGGTTACTATTAGCAGTAAGCGCATGAAAAATCCATATCACATTATTCTTTCTCGCATTTAACTTACCATGAGTAGTATACGTTAAATGAATTTGAGGAAGTGTGATCCCGCTTTCAAGCGTAAATGGTTGCTGATAATTAAAATTTTGTGTTGCCATTTTTATTGAATACAGTTTCTAAAGCGGTAAATCCGGAAGCTCGAAATAAACATTGCTTATAGAAATTAATGCCTTCCAGCTTCCGGTCTTTCCATCTTCCCGTTTACCTATCCCACTAGTTCTGTTGAAAATACTTTTGTAAACGCCTGCTCAAAATCAGCTTTAATATCGTCCAAATGTTCAATACCAGCACTGATTCGAATTAGGTTTGGTAATACCCCCGCTGCCTCTCTGGCCGACTCGCTCAATTGCTGATGCGTTGTAGAGGCTGGATGAATTGCCAGTGTTTTTGAATCGCCCACATTTGCGAGATGACTGATTAATTTCAATGAATCAATAAACTTAACGCCATTCTCCACGCCACCTTTTATACCAAACTGCAACACACCACCGAAACCATTGGTTAAATATTTCTTTGCCAATTCATGATAGGGACTACTTTTTAATCCTGGGTACCATACAAATTCAACCTGAGAATGTGCTTCGAGCCATTGAGCTAATGCCAATGCATTTTGCACCTGACGCTCTACGCGCAAACTCAATGTTTCTACTCCCTGTAAATTGAGAAAAGAGTTAAACGGAGATTGGCTGGCACCATAATCGCGTAGCCCCTCTACCCTTGCTCTAATAATAAAAGCAATATTCGGCAGTCCTAACGGATTTCCTTGTCCGAAAATATCCCAAAATTTTATTCCATTATATCCTTCACTTGGTTCAGTAAATTGAGGAAATTTTCCATTGCCCCAGTTATAATTCCCACCATCCACTATAATTCCTCCAATGGTGGTACCATGACCGTTAATCCACTTGGTGGTAGAACTTACCACAACATTGGCTCCCCATTCAATTGGTTTAAATAAATAACCACCTGCACCAAAGGTATTGTCTACGATAAGTGGTAGATCATAGTCTTTAGCCAATGCAGCAAATTTTTGAAAGTCTGGAATATTTAAACGCGGGTTACCGATTGTTTCAAGGTAAATGGCCTTCGTGTTTTTATCGATATGCGGAACAAAACTATCTACATTATCTCCATCTGCGAAGCGAGCCTCAATACCCAGCCGTTTGAACGCAACTTTAAACTGGTTATAAGTTCCACCATACAAATAAGAAGTAGTAACGAAATTGTCACCCGACTGCAATATATTATTCAATGCCAGGAACTGAGCAGCTTGCCCCGAACCCGTTGCTAAAGCTGCCACACCTCCTTCCAATGCAGCTATCCGCTGTTCAAATACATCGGTAGTAGGATTCATTATCCGGGTATAGATATTACCAAATGCCTTTAAGCCAAACAAATTAGCAGCATGTTCGGTGTTATCAAAACCATAAGAAGAAGTTTGGTAAATAGGAACCGCCCTGGATTTTGTAGTTGGATCTATTTGCTGACCCGCATGCAATTGAAGGGTCTCGAAACGAAGATTACTCATAATAGTTGATTTAATATTGATTAATGGATGATG
>JBJXDV010000042.1:0-3316 GCA_046153465.1 Chitinophagaceae bacterium | reverse complement strand
ACCGTATCGGTAATTTTCAACAATCTCACAAATTGATCGTCTTTCGATTCTGCCCTTATTTTATCTTTTGCGAAAGAGGTTACTACTATTTCAAAATCAAGAACCGTTTTTTCATTAGTGAAGATTTTACTAATACGAGCAGCGTTGACGTAAGGAATTTTATTATCGCTTGACTCTAGTAAATAAGTTGTTTTCAAAACATGGGCACCCGATCTGTTTCTTCTTAAATCAACTAATTTATTGGCAGGAATTTTTTGTAATGTGGAAAGCACCTCACTACCCATTCCAAAATCATCTTCTGTTAAAAGAGTAGTATTGCTGATGCTTCCGTTTTCGGCAATTACAAAACTGACTATTACTTCTCCCTGCTTATTTTCTACAAGTGCTTTGGCGGGGTATCTTATATTTTTTATAAGCGATTGCTGCACTTCTTTGTAGGGATTTTCTTCATTGGCATCTAATTTCGTTTTGATGGTAATAACAAAAGAGCAAAATAATACTATGGCTACGGGCAATGCCATTACCCGGCTCCAATAACCATATTTTTTGTTTTTGAATTGTGTAATCATGGCTATACGTCGTTTAATTTGTGTATTAAAAAATGGGTGAGTTAATGAATGTTGTTTTGTGCGGATAGATTCCAGTACCAATAATTCTGCATAGGCATAGCGATCGCTGCCGGATAAAGCGAACTGATCGGCTAAGAACTCATGAATAGCATTTACTTCTTTTTTGATTAAATAAAAGAATGGGTTGAACCAGGCGATACAGGTAACTATTTCAATAAATAAATTATCTAATGAATGTTGTTGCCGCACATGAAAAACTTCGTGCCGGAATATTTGTTGGCCTTCGTTGCTTTGGAAGCTGATTTGTTGGTTCCAGAAAATTGATTTGAAAAAAGAAAACGGAGTGCCTTGCTCATTGGTGTTATATAGCCTAAGATCATCCAGTTTCTCTGCCGCATAGCGATGCCGTATCCGGCGGATATATAACAAGGATTTTACCAAGGCAATGAAAAGGATCGTGATACCGGTAACATAAATAAAAAGAACCGTGTTCTGCCAGTTGAAAAGTTCAGTAAGGGAAAAAGAATGTTTGAATGTAGTTATGGTAGTTACGGTTTGTATGGCTTGTATAAAAACCGGCGTTTCGGATGATGTATCTGAAACAAATAAAGGAATATTTATAAAAGGAAAAACAAGAGAAACCAGCACAGTTACCAGTAAGTAAAAGCGGTTGTACCGATGAAACTGTTTATTTCTCAGGAATAACCAATAATATAAAAATAGCAGCCCTGAGCAAAGTAATAACTTGACAACATATTGAAGTAGTATCATTGCTGATTATTTTTAGATGATCGGATTTGCTTTAGTAAGGCTTCTAATTCTTCCACAGAAAGTTTATTATCGCTCACAAACTGCGAAACCAGTTTAGCCGGTGAACCTTCAAAATATCCTTTTACCAATTGATTGATACTTTTTTTACCGTAGTCTTCCTTGCTTATCCTGGCCCTGTATAAGTTATTACGCCCCTGGGTTTCATAATCCACAAAACCTTTTTCAACCAATATCTTTAAAATAGTGGCTACCGTATTAGAATGAGGCTTTGGTTCGGGGCAATGTTCAAGCATTTCCTTTAAAAAGCCCTGTTCCAGTTTCCAAAGCACCTGCATTACCTGCTCTTCGGCCTTGGTTAAGGGTCTCATCATAAAACTAATTTTATAGTTATAATGAACGAATCTATAACTAATTTATTAGTTACAAAAATATTTTTTAATTTATTTTTAAAAAGTTCAGGATTGTTATAAAGTACAAGAGTGCGACGCAACAATTGTTGAAATCCTTGCTGGCGTTGGGTTACATAATAGCTATTGGTAGTATTAACAAAGCGAAAGCCGATGATTATTGAGATTTTTCTTTGCACTCTTTTTCCAGAGGACTATGAACTCTGAAAAATGATGTTTAGATTTGTATACGGTTCTGGACGAATTTGACTTAATTAACAGCCTGTTTGCAAAGGCTTTGCAACTTCCCCGTGAACATAGTATGTCTTATGATTGTTGATCCTGTACCCCTAACATTTGGTCACAGTCATTTATATTTATTACTACTATGAGACAGCTTAAAATTGCTACACAGATTACTAATCGCGATTCGCAGGCAGTTGAGAAATATCTTCAGGAGATTTCAAAGATCTCGATGATTACTCCTGAGGAAGAAACGGTTCTTGCCCAGCGAATTAAAATGGCCGATCAGCGTGCCCTGGATAAATTAGTACAGGCAAACCTTCGTTTTGTGGTATCTGTTGCAAAACAATACCAGCACCAGGGTTTATCTTTGAGTGATTTGATTAACGAGGGTAACCTTGGGTTAATCAAAGCAGCTCAGCGTTTTGACGAAACAAAAGGTTTCAAATTTATTTCTTATGCCGTTTGGTGGATTCGTCAATCTATTCTTCAGGCTTTGGCCGAACAAGGTCGATTGGTACGCTTGCCCCAAAATAAAATCGGTACCTATAACAAGGCAAACAAAGCCTATATGGCTTTCGAGCAGGAGCACGAAAGGGAGCCATCCACAGAAGAGTTGGCCGAGTTATTAGAGATGAGCGAAACTGAAATAAATAATATATTTCAAAGCAATACGCGCCACACCAGTTTAGATGCTCCGGTACATGAAGCAGAAGATGTAGCGATGGGTGATTTGCTGGAAGGTGCGGATGATACAGACGATAATGTAATGAAGGACTCCTTACGTAATGAAATACGCCGTGTATTGAAATCACTAAGTCCACGCGAAGCAGAAATTGTAAACGCTTATTTTGGATTGGATGGAGAAAATGGTGTAACCATTGAGCAAATTGGTCAAAAGTATGACTTAACCAAAGAGCGCATTCGCCAGATTAAGGAAAGAGCTATTAAACGTTTGCAAAAAGCCCGTTACAGCGGTGCATTAAAAGCCTATTTAGGTTAATAATATTTTGATGGTTTATTCAAAAAAAATCCTTCTGCCAAAAGCAGGAGGATTTTTGTTTGAACTATTTTGCCGGCAATTTTGTTTATTAAGATTAACACAATAATCATTTAAATAAAGTTTTGTAGTTGTAATTTTGTAATGATATGAAAAATGTTTTTCTACTTTTCCTTACAATATTTTTTCTTTCATCCTGCGAAAAAAATATTGATTTTAATTTAAAAAACGCAGATGATGTTTTAGTGGTGGACGCACAGATAGAGAACGATGTTGCACCCAGTGTTGTGCTTACTAAAAGCTTTGATTATTTCAGCACTATAAGCCCACAAATTTTAGCCAGTTCG
>JBJXDV010000041.1:0-3001 GCA_046153465.1 Chitinophagaceae bacterium | reverse complement strand
ATATACAGTACCCCATTCCTTACTTCAATAGTATCACCCGGAATTCCTACACATCGCTTAATATAATTCTCGCGTTTATCAACTGGTCGTGTTTTAATGGTATAGGTATCCCAAACAATATTCCTTGCAGCGGCCTTACTTGCCTCAACTAATTCTGCTTCGGTTTTATATTGTCCTTTTAGTTTTGAATATTGAGCTGCTTCTTCCCGTTGCAATATATCGTAGTAAGGGTCTTTTGAATCCTGTTCTACAGTAAGTGTATCACCCGCTGGAAAATTAAATACAACTACATCATTTCGTTTTACCGGAGTTGCAAACCATCGGGTGTAAGGAATTTTAATTAATTCCGAATAGGATTGTGATTTTATTAATGGCAACGTATGATGAACAAAAGGGATCGCCAAAGGAGTGTTCGGAATTCTGGGTCCATAGCTAAACTTGCTAACAAAAAGAAAATCGTTCACCAGCAATGTTTTTTCCATAGAGCCGGTAGGAATCGTATAAGCCTCAAAAACAAAAGTTCGGATAAGGGTCGCTGCTACAATAGCAAAAACACCGGCATCAATCCATTCCCGGGCGGCTGTTTTTTTATGTTTTTTAACTACCTCAGGGCCGAGAAATTTATCTGTCTTATTAAAACCAACATAGGGCAAATAGGCAACGCCAGCTAAAGAAGCGAGCGCGTGCTCATAAAACTTAAATTTCCCAAATGGTTTTACAAACTCGATGATGATCCCAAGCGTAATGAACCAACCGGCTATAGGTATTAGCTGCCAAAACACCCAATGCTTCGGGCGGCCGGAAATTTCCTGCATTACCCAGGTGTTATAAAAAGGAATTAATGCTTTCCAACCAGGAACCCCTGCCTTTCGAAACATACCATACAAACCCGGAGCTGGCAATATCACTAGTAGCAATGAAATCAGGACAACCGTGAAAAGCTCGTTTTGTGACATTTAGTTCTTTTTAAAAAATTGCGGCAAAAATACCATAATATTCGGGATGAACACCGGGCGATTCTAAAGTATTTGTTATAACTGATTCTCTGTTTAAGTAGCCTAATGCCAAATTTGCTGCTTCGAAACTATATTTGTTGAACATTTTCCATTTTTATTACAACCGGATGAATTTATTTAGTATTGGGGATATTGAAAACCTAACTCAAATTAAAGCCCATACACTTCGAATTTGGGAACAAAGACATGGTTTGTGTATTGGCAAACGCAGAGAAAGCCGGCATCGTTTTTATGATGGGGATGATCTGAAACAAATACTTCATATTGCACTTTTATACAAAAAAGGCAAAAAGATATCTCATATTTCAAAGCTTTCGAAAGAAGAAATAAGGCTCAGTGCATTAAGCCTTTCGGACAATTCTGATAAATTCGAAGTCTACATTACCCGATTAATTGAAACAAGTATTGATATGGACCCAATTGGCTTTGTTACTGTAGTAAATGACGCCATTACTCATACGGGAATGGAAACCGCTGTCCTGGAAATTATCTTTCCTTTTTTTAAAAAAATAGGCATGTTATGGTTAACGGGCCACGCCATGCCTGCCCAGGAACATTTTGCCAGTTCGATCATAACCCAAAAAATTATTTCAGAAACCGATAAACTTCCATTTAACCCACACCCGCAAACAACAAGAAGAGTTTTATTATTTACCCCAGTTGGCGAATACCACGAAATGCCGCTATTATTTATGAAATTCCTGTTGAAGAAGAATGGTATACCGCATACCTATATGGGAAAATCAATTGAATTTAATACGCTGCTTGAATATAGTTCGAAACAGGAAGTTACCGAACTTTTTTTTGTATTGATCACTAACCTCACCCACACCAGCCTCGACAACTACCTAAAACAATTATCGAATTATTTTCCAAACAAAAAAATCTCCTGTACAGGTTATTCTTGTAGCAGTAACACTGGTATTCAACCAGGCATCAACGTAATAAAGAACACTGATGAGGTACTAGCGTTTGCTTCAATACGATATTAGAGAAGCGCCATAATTCTATCCAACAACAGCTTCCTCGCCATAAATCTGCCCCTTAAATTTGAGTGAAGGAGACGATACAAAATTTCCCAATCCTAACTCATTCCATTTTGCATCAATAAAAGCAATAGTCTCATCGGCTGCAACAATAATATTCGGCCAGTCGCGGTAAAAGTTATCGAGCTCTTTCGTTTTAATAGTTCCATCAAAGCCCATACAGGAAATATTTTTTTCTGAATTATTGAAAGAAGCTTTTTGATTTAATACGCTATCCCGTTTAGGATCAAGGTTATTACAAAAGCGCCATAAAGCAACGGGCAAATCATTGGCGTCGACAGTATGCTCAACATACAATATCATTTTTATTCCTTCCAGTTCCTTCATGGCCATCAGTTGATCGTGTACTTCTCTTACGTGACCTTTCCGATTTTTTTGTATTGATATGAGAATACAAGGGATTTGCCATTTCAACAAAGAAGTATTCACGGTATGAATTTCAACAAAACGCTCTTTTAAAATAGCACTATCCAAATTAGTTATAGCTATTTCCGATAAATAATTTTCATCACGCTCTTCGTCAAATTTGATGGTTCCATCAATACACATTTTTCCACCAAAACCCATTTTGCTGCAACTATGATCCAATACATCCATGGGGCCCTGCGAAAAATTAATATCGGTAGCGGGATTAAGATTTTTGAATACATGCTGTGCCAGTGCTTTATAATCCTGGATCTTCACCGATTGATCAGCCAATACCAGTATTTTATTAAACATCATCTGGCCGGCACCCCACATTGCATTCATTACTTTTTGGCCCTGCCCGGCATATTCTTTATTTATTTGGGTTATTACGAGATTATGAAAAACCCCTTCAATTGGCATATCCATATCTGTTATTTCGGGAACCATGGTCATTTTAATCGGCGCTAAAAATATTCTTTCTGTCGCCTTTCCTAACCAGGCATCTTCCTGTGGCGGAATACCAACAATGGT
>JBJXDV010000040.1:0-8586 GCA_046153465.1 Chitinophagaceae bacterium | reverse complement strand
GCTTCTTCATCGCTGAGTTTAAAGAAATGACAATTATTCAAAAAATTCCACGACTGATCAATAAAGGATTGGATATTATTATTAAAAAGGAGGTGGCGGTAATTGGGGTCAAAACTGATAACAATATTTTGTTCAAGTGCTTTTTTCAAAAGTAGTAAATAGGATTTCTGTAGAGGACCA
The DNA here is from genome assembly GCA_046153465.1 of Chitinophagaceae bacterium. Lineage (GTDB taxonomy): Bacteria > Bacteroidota > Bacteroidia > Chitinophagales > Chitinophagaceae > Endoryza. The sequence goes on along the minus strand of JBJXDV010000040.1, from coordinate 8,406 downwards.
GCTAAGAAAGCGGTGGCAGATCCAAAATGTATTATAGAATATTCGGTTAAATCAATTTGGTTCACCTCATCATTTGTTAATTGGCCATCAGCACCTCTGTTAAAATAAAAATCGCGTTCACCGTTTTCCATTAGAGATACAAATGCAAAGGTGGTGAAGTGAGCAGGATCCTGTAATACCCATTTAGTATTCACTTTAAAAGAACGCATTACTTCTATCAGGTGATTGCCAAAAGGGTCGGCCCCTACTTTGGCGATTAAGTCGGCCTGGCCACCAAGTGCTGCAATAGCCGCTGCAACATTCGTTGGCGCACCTCCGGCTTTTTTTAAAAAATGATCGCCCTCCGAAAGTGATTTGCCTTTATCGGTACAAATCATATCTATTAAGGCTTCACCAATACAAAGTATTTTCATAATGTAATTTTTATGCTGTTTTCAGTATAAAAAAATGATTTGAAAAATGGGTTACATTCGATTTTTTACAATAGATGTTGGCGCTAGTGACCGCCTGCCCGAATTAATACTTCACTTGATGTTGTATCTGATTTTTTCAGTTTTATAAACGATACGCATAAGGCTGCAAGTAATAGAAATATTCCTGCAAAACTAATTGCCTTATTTGGTGATCCATTTAATAAATGACTATATACCCAATCAAATGTCCAGGTTTGTATTAACATAGGAATTACAATAAACATATTGAATATCCCCATGTAAATACCTGTTCTATGTGGAGGAATACTGCCTGCCAGCATTACATATGGGTTCCCCATCATACTGGCCCAGCAGAGGCCCATTCCTATCATAGGCACAAATGATGTGTTCACGTCACGAATAGTTGGAAGCCATAATAGACAGATTCCTGCTAAAGCAAGACATGCGGCATGTATCCATTTAGGGCCAAATTTGCGGGCAACGATTGCTAAACCAAAAGCAGAGAAAAAAGCAATAAAATTATAAGTTGCTCCAATTTGACCTTTTAATAAATCAGCCGATTGAAACTCTGTTGATTTATCGTTTGATGTATTATAAACAGATAGTGCAAGTGAAGAAGTGATTTTTTGCCAGTAACAAAAAAAAGCGTACCAACTAAAAAATTTCATTGGAAACATAAGTTTCATGGTAAGTGGCATTTCCTTTATTGCCTGAAATATTTCTACAAACAGGTTTTTTATACCACCCGGCATTTTTTTTATTTCAAAAATCTGTTCCTGACTTAATGGATATTCTTTAGTTGTTTTTAACGTCCACAATATTGAACTGATGGAAAAAACAGCTCCTATCATAAAGGCTGTTATTGTAGTAAATGGAATATTATGGCTATTCATGCCGTTCTTATTCATTCCAAACCATACAAGAAGTGTGGGAGTAAGGTAAGCAAGCGTTTGGCCCAAACCTGTAAATGCGCTTTGAGTTAAAAACCCTATCGAATGTTGTTCTTTCTTAAGTTTATCACTCACAAAAGCACGATATGGTTCTTGTGTAATATTATTTGCAGCATCAAGAATCCATAGAATGCTTGCAGCCATCCAAACAGATGGACTATAAGGCATGGCTAATAATGCAAGGCTACAAAATATTGCGCCTATAAGAAAATAGGGTCTTCTTCTGCCCCACCTGCTTATTGTTTTATCACTCATTGCACCAATAATAGGCTGAATGATTAAACCTGTCATTGGGCCTGCCATCCATAAGAAGGCCATCTTTCCTTCATCTGCTCCGAGATGCCTGTAAATGGGTTCCATGTTTGCTTGCTGCAATCCGAAACTATACTGCAAACCAAAAAATCCAAAATTCATATTGATTATTTGCCAGAAGCTTAAAGATGGTTTACTAAATGACATAGTAACGGTAGTTGGTTATTAATAAAGCCTATAACGGATTGTAAAAATGAAATTTACTTCGCAAATTGTTACTATATGCAACAATCGATTATTTTTACCTGCAAACGTTTGCAGCATGGTATTTTTTATATTAATTCATTTGTACTTATACTTCTTCTTTAGCTGAACAAGCCGAAAGACTAAAATGATTTTACCTCTAATTAAGATTATTGAAATAGGTAATACATGTTTTAAGTAGAATAAGAACCATACTCAATTAAAATCAAATCAACCTATGTTCATAGGCATATTTTACAAGGCCAATGACGCTATTGGTTTGTGTTTTTCGGAAAATATTTTTACGATGGGTTTCTACCGTTCTTTCACTGATAAAAAGCGTTTCTGCAATTTGTTTATTACTATATTCTTTTTCGATCAGTTTTATAATTTCCAGTTCCCGCTCGGTGAGGTGTGCTTCTGCATTTTCTTTTGTTCGTTTACTGACCCGGGTTATCTCCTCCAATACTTCTTCACTAAAATAAATTCCTCCGGCGGCAATTTTTTCAAGCGCTTTCAGTAATTCGGTTTTATCTATATTCTTTAATACATACCCTGCTATGTCGGCATCTTCAATCATATTATTAACAATATCTCCCTGTCCGCTCATCGACAAGGCCATAATTTTAATTGCCGGAAATTTTTGTTTTACCTGCTTAGCCAATTCAGCGCCATTTAAACCCGGCATCATTACATCGGTTAAAAGTATATCAATCGCATTACCTGCCAGTAAACCGAGAACAGAATTGGATTCAGTAGTGGTACATACTACTTCAAAGGCAGGATGTCCATGCAGTAAAGAAAGTAATCCATCAATAACTATCTGGTGATCATCTACAATAGCAATTTTAATTTTCTTCATGCTGAACGGGTGAATAGAGAAGCAAACCTGTTAGTTATTTTTAGTAAGGAAAGATAATGGATTAATTGATAAAAATATTATACGGCTGCCGGTATATGAATAGCTACCAATGTTCCTTTACCTTTTTTAGAATCATATTCTACTGTTCCCCTCAGGTATTCTACCCGCGTACGTATGTTTTTTAAACCAAGCCCATCAAAATTACGCTGGTCGTTGGTGTCAAATCCCTTACCGTTATCTTCTATAGTAGCACTTATACCATCTATATCTTTAATCAGGGAGATATCCAGTTGATTTGCTTTTGCATGTTTTAATACATTATTTACACATTCCTGTATTACCCGGTACAAGATCGTTTCTAAATTAGTATCCAGTCGTTCATTTAATCCTTCGCTATGCAAATCTATTCGGATCATTTTATGATCAATCTTATCAGTAAATTCTCTAATAGCGGCCGCAAGACCCATCTTCAATAAAGCATTGGGCATCATATTGTGTGAAACAGTTCTTACTTCTTTACAGGATTCATCGACTAATGCAATGATTCTTTCAAATTTTAAACGCAATTCGGGCGTATTAAAAATTAATTCATTTTCGAAAGCAGAAAGATTCATTTTTGCAGCGCTCATGGTTTGTCCAACGCCATCGTGTAAATCTTTAGCAATGCGCTGTCGTTCGCGTTCCTCTGCCTGCAAAACAGCGCGTGTAGAAATTTCCTGTTGCCGTAACATTTCAGCCTGTATAGCTGTTTTTTGTTTCAACTGGTAGCGGCGATACAATGAATAAGAGAGGAATGCTCCGAGAGCTACAAGTATTATGATTGCAACGATAGTAAGATTTTTCTTTGCAAGCTCGGACCGCTGTAGCAGAATTTGCTGCTCTTTTTTTTCCGTTTCGTATCTCGTATTCAGTTCTGCGACTTGTTTTGTTTTTTCTATTGTAAATAATGAATCTTGAATAAACGCATATTTCTTATAGTAGTTCAGCGCTGACTGGTAGTCGCCACTATTTGTAGCAATGGATGAAAGTTCTTTGTAATTGCTGGATTGAAGTTCTGGATATTTTAATTGTTCAGCTACCTTGTTGCTGAAAGTTAAACTTTGAATAGCATTATTGTAATCGCCCCTGGCAGAATAAAGAACTCCCATATCTGTATACGTTAGTGCTATTGCAAAAGTATCTTTTAGTTTTTCTCTTATCGAAAGAGCTTCCTGCAGATTTTTTTCTGCAGAAGAATAATTTTTTTGAATAACATTCACTCCGGCAATAAAACTAAGTGCATAACTAATTCCTGTTTCATCCTTTAATGCCTTTGCTATTTTCAGGGATTCTTCATATCTGCGGATGGCTTCCGTAAAATTCTCCTTGTACTCAAAAACTACGCCCGATTCGTTCAAAATCATTTGTATGCCGGACGAATCTTTCAGGTCCGTGAATAATTGCTGCGCCCGGTCATAATAAACAAGTGCTTTATCAAGTTCCCTGGTTTTTCTATACAGTTTGGCAAGATCGTTCAGGGCAAGTGCCAGTTGTTTTTTTTCTTCCAGCTTTTCCAATAAGGTGATAGATTCATAATATAGAGAAGCAGCTTTTTCGTACTGACCTTTAAAATAATAAGCTACTCCGGTGTTTCTTACCAAATTTGCATAGATCAAAGAGTTTTTTGTTTCTTTTATCAGCAGTTCGGCTTTTTCACTCAATGCAATTGTTTTATCAAAATCTTTTATACTATAAAATTCTACGAGCTTATCATAGGCTGCCAGCTTTTGTGGTATACTGCTGTTCTTTGCGTCAACGATCTTTTGCAAACTATCAATTTGGGAATTGCTCAAAAAGGGAAATCCTAAGAGAATTATTAAAATATACCGTTGAAATTGTTTCATGATCGGGAAAGCGTGTTATAGTCCAAGTACATCATTAATTGTAAAGATGCCTTTTTTGCCTGCTAAAAATTCTGCAGCCAAAACAGCACCGGTAGCAAATCCCTTACGGTTATGCGCTGTATGAATAATTGCAATATCATCAATCTCACTTTTGTAGGAAACGATATGGGTTCCAGCAGCCGGATCAATTCGCTTACTGATAATCGAAAGCTCTTCCGCTAATGGAGAAGAATGATTTACCCAATTTTTTTTGCGTGAAATCTTTTCAAGAATCTGTTCGGCTAAAGTTATAGCCGTTCCACTTGGTGCATCCAGCTTTTGTGTATGATGTATCTCTTCCAATTCAATTTTATAATTCGATTGCTTTTCCATCAATGCTGCTAAATGCTTATTGATTTCAAAAAAAATAGTTACACCAATACTGAAATTACTGGATACCAAAAGGGCCGCATTGTGTTTGGTACATGCTTCTTGAGCTTCTTTTAAATGTTGGAGCCAGCCAGTAGAACCACCTACAAGGGGTGTACCTGCCCGCATACAGGTAAGTACGTTTTTAAGCGCGGTTTCCGGCCCCGTAAATTCAATGGCTACATCAACCTTGGTTAAGTTTTCGATGTTTAGATCAGATTGATTACTTACATCAATCCTAAAAGCAATGCTATGGCCCCTTTGCAACGCAATTTCTTCAATGGCTTTACCCATTTTCCCATAACCTATAAGCCCAATGTTCATGATTGGTTGTTGAATATTTTAATTTATTCGATAATAAATTTTATCGCAGTGAAGTTATGGTTTTTGGCGAATTGCGTCCAATAGAAAATACAAGGCTCAGGCCAACAGCAGTGCTTCCTGATAGGATCGTTGGTTTAATATGAAAACTTAGATCATCACTTACATCAAATTCCTTTAAATGACCATCAACCGTAGCATCTACTACATTCAATCCCCAGGTTAGTAAGATAAATAAGATTGAATAATCCATACTTCTCCGGAACTCATTCCGGTAATTTAACAAAGAGGGAAGAGATCGTTCGGGGTTGGTAAAAAAGATATGCAATTTTACGTCCACCCGTTGGCGATAGTTAGCCGTATCAATAGGATCGGAGCCCAGCATACGTGCTGCATCCCGGGTTTTATTGTACCATTTTTTATTGTATAAAAAAGTACCCACCGGAACGCCAATAGCTGCATATACAATTGGTATTTTCCAATATTTTTTATTGTATGCCTGTCCCCATCCCGGAATGATGGCGGAACGGATGGTTGCTTTACGCGGACTATGTATTGATTTGCCAAAACTGTCTCTGAATGCGGCCGCCCCTTTTTTTGCAAGGATGGCAGTATCGATGGATTGAGTACCCTTTATAGATAAAGAATCTCTTTTTTGTGCCATCCCCAAAAAAGTCATTAACTGAATTACCGTTGCGAGGAGGAAAACTCTTATCATGCCTGCATAACTTAATTAGCTGTAACGCCTACCAGGTCTAATATTTTATTAAGATCTGTTAACGAATAATACTCAAGTGTAATAGACCCATGTCCTTTCTTATTATGATTGAGTTTTACTTTTGTGGCAAAATGTGAAGCTAAATTATCTTCTATTTTTTTGTAGGCTGGAGGCAATTGAGCTTTTATCGAATTTTTAACAGGATTGTTTACTTTGTATAATTTACGAACCAGCTCTTCTGTTTGCCGTACCGATAATTTGCGCTCAACCGTTTCATGAAAAATATATAGTTGCTTATCGATGGTGTCTACATTTATGAGGGCTCTTGCATGCCCCATGCTTATTTCATTTTTGCGAACAGCTACCTGGATGTCTGGCGGCAATTTGAGCAAACGGATGTAATTGGCCACGGTGCTTCTTTCTTTACCCATCCGTTCTGCTACCTGTTCCTGCGTATGGTTTAATTCATCCATCATTCGTTTATAGCTAAGGGCTATTTCCATTGCATTTAGATCTTCCCGTTGCAAATTTTCCAGTAAAGCCAGCTCAAGTAACTGGTGATCATTTGCCTGGCGTATATAAGCAGGAACATCATTTAACCCCGCAAGTTTGGCTGCCCGCCAGCGCCGTTCGCCAGAAATTAACCTGTATTTACCGCCTGGTAATAAGGTAAGTGTAACGGGTTGAACAAGGTCGTGTATTTTAATAGACGCTGCGAGTTCATTCAGGGCCTGTTGATCGAAATCGCGACGGGGTTGTTTAGGATTGGCTTCAATTTCGTTTATTGGAATACGTTGCATCGAAGTAACCGCTTCCACTACCGAATTTTTTAAGGTACCCGTATTTGTTTTAAGATCCGAATCAATACTTTGTAACAGGGAGCGAATTCCTTTACCCAGTGCTTCTTTATTATTTTGTTTAGGACTGCTCATAATTAGAATTTTGGAACGTGATACAGGCAACATGTTTAAAATCCATCCGGAAATTTAAGAATGGTCTTCTTCCGGCAACTCCAATACTCTTTCTGCCTGGCTAATTTTTGTCATATTGTTTTTTTGAAGTACTTCTTTGGCAAGGTTCAGGTAATTCATTGATCCTTTACTTTGCGCATCATACAGGATCACTGGTTTCCCGACACTCGGGGCCTCACTGATCCTGGTGTTCCGATGAATGATGGTACTGAAAACCATTTCATCAAAATGTTTCCGAACTTCACTTACCACCTGGTTGCATAACCGAAGTCGGCCATCATACATGGTCATTAATATCCCTTCTATTTGTAGCTCCTTATTAAGTCTTGACTGTACAATTTTTATAGTGTTCAATAGTTTGCCTAATCCTTCCAGTGCAAAGAACTCTGTTTGAACCGGAACAATTACTGAATCGGCTGCTACTAATGCATTTACCGTAATTAAGCCAAGTGAAGGGGAACAGTCAATAATTACAAACTGGTAATCATCTTTTATGGGCGCCAGTATATTTTTTAAAACGGTTTCGCGATTGGGGTAATTGATCATTTCTATTTCAGCACCTACCAGGTCAATATGGGAAGGTATAACATCAAGGTAAGGGATCTCCGATTTCAATACCACATCTTTGGCAGACACTGAATTTACCATACAATCGTACAGACTTTGCTGAATATTATGCAGGTCGAATCCAACGCCGGTTGTACTATTGGCTTGCGGATCTGCGTCAACCAACAACGTACGAAACTCCAGTACTGCCAGGCTTGCTGCCAGGTTAATGGCGGAGGTTGTTTTACCGACTCCTCCTTTCTGATTTGCTACTCCAATTACTCTTGCCATACCATTTAATCCGCCTCTTGCGAAATGTTTTAAGTTAACTAAATAAAGAATGATTAGTTCATTCTACCCTAATGATACAGATTTTCCAATATCAATTAAATGCAACAGCATACCAGCTTCATTAAATCTTTTTTTAGATTCCTCCCGATCAATTTTTATATAACCGAACGTATCATAATGCACACCTACAATAGTGTTGCAATCAATCATTTTAGCACATGCTATGGCATCCCCAACGTTCATGGTAAAGTTGTCGCCTATCGGTAAAACGGCAAAATTTAGTTTTGCCCACCGTGGTACCAATTGCATATCCATCGTTAGTGCCGTATCGCCACTATAATAAAAATTTCCTTCTTTACTGGTGATTATGAAGCCCATAGGGCTACCTCCATAAGATCCATCAGGCAATCCGGAGGAATGTTGGGCAGCAGTACATTTAACACTAAAGTTTTCAAAATGCCATTGGCCTCCCGTATTCATTGGCTGGGTTTTAGTAATGCCTTTTTTGTTGAGCCATTCATGAATTT
>JBJXDV010000039.1:0-10679 GCA_046153465.1 Chitinophagaceae bacterium | reverse complement strand
AACAAAAGTGGAAATGGAAATACGGCAGGTCAATTTTTTCCTGGTCAAAAAAGAGGAACACCTACCAATAACGACGCCTATTTTTCCGTAGGTTTCAAATTAGGTTTCCGATTAAACACCAACAGCGATCAGCGCTGGAGAAATAGTACCCGTTGCCCTGTTAAATTCTAATGGTATTGAATTCGGTTAATGATATTTGTTAATCCGTACCCTTTTGAATCAACAGGTCCTTTAACCTAAAGGCGCATCACTATGAAAACTATTGTACCCGTAATAAAACGTATCGGCCTTGCTATGCCCATGCTTGTAATAGCAGGTCTGCTGGCAACCTTCAATTTTTCAGCTTACTCTTCAAAAACAAATTATAACGGCCCTACAGCTCTCATCAGAGATACCATCCTGGTTCAAAAGCAACTCATCAGTAAGAAAATCAAAATCAAATTATATCCCAATGCCAATCACCAGGTACTGTTCTTCAGTGCTTCGGGTGATGCAGGAAAAGTATATCAATTATTTCTGTTTGATATTGATGGAAAACTGATAAAACAAGTTAATATCCGCAATAAACAAACTACCGTGCTTAACCGAATAGACAAAGGAAGTTATTCGTATGAAGTATTTAGTGATGATGAGCGTATTGAAAACGGCCAGGTAATGGTAAAATAATTATTAAACTAAAAATATTTTATAGATAATTGCCAATAAGCAGCAGGGAAATTAATTTAATCTGATATCCGGTTGAGTCAAAGACCTGATCCGTTCCCTATTATTTCAAAAGTACCTAAAAAAAAGGATTTTATTAAACACTCCCTGCGCTTGCTTATTGGAATTTATTTCCTGGAAACTACAGGATACTCAGTAGCCAACGATTAATACTTGTTGGCTATTTTTTATTGCCTGCTACCGGAGTTTGAACGTTGTAAAAGGCCCGGCCCGTCTTCTGCAGATGAATCGTTAAAAACTTATATTTGTGAAAAGCATATCATGAAGTACACAATCTTTTTACTGACTGCCTTTCTTTTTATTTCCTGCGATTTTAAAGTAAGTACCAAAGAAAAGAAGAGTACAGAAAAAAAAGCAGACCCCCTTAGCAAAATAAGGAACGGCATTCTTATTGAACAAAAAGGTTTACTGGTGAGCCAGGCGTTTCTTGTATATGAAGATGGCAGCCTGGTGCCCGAAGCCAATCTGGTTGAGCTTAAAAAAGAATTGAGAGTTCATTTGGTTATTGATACTGGCTTTTCTGTAATAGAAAGTAATGTGAGTTTAGGCGCTTCAGAAAAAGTAGAAACAAATGAAGGGGATCAGGTTCTTAACGAAGAAGATCTTTTTTCAGGTAAGGACAAAGTCTCAGCCACCGATGCAAAATTGATAACGCTCAAAGTACGGATAGATCAGGTAGCAAAATTATTCGACTATTACAAAGTTAGCTTTCGGGTGTGGGATAAAAACAACCAGCATGAAGTGCGTGGTTCGTATAAATTTAATATTCAGTAAGGAAACAATCAGGTAAGGAATATTGCTGCCACTTCCTTCCAATTATTCAGTCGGTGATATTTAGTTATATTCAAATTGTGCGCTGCTGTAAACAAATATTTTTTTCCGGGGAAATGAATAAGATTGCGTTCATGATCATCAATAATATGATCTCCAAAAATTAATTTCTTATCGCCACACAATACAATTTGCTTCCAGCCAATAAAAGGAAAATGATCAGCTAACCATTCTACCTTATCTTTTAAAGAATTAGGAAATTCAATGGCAGCAGAAACGATAAACAATTCATATCGCTGATTAATTTCTTTTAGTACATTCTGGCAATCTGATATTATTGGTAAATTCCGGAAAAATCCCGGCGCCAATAAACGTTCCCTGCATTCCACCTGGTGTTGCTCGGAAAAACCTTTTATCCAGCTCGACCCAATCATTCTTGAGAAATCAATTGGTAAATTATATTTTTTGGTATACCAATCAATCATTGCACCCATGGGGTCTGCCATAACTTCATCCATATCTACTATTAATCGTTCCATATAAGTAGTGAATCGTGAATTGATGCTTAAAGAAAAGCAATCTTTTGCAAATAGAATCTAAATAAAAAAATCGGCAATAGCCCGGTTCGGGTACATTTAAAATTATTGCTGTCTTTTTCTCTTACCCATTAACCTCCTCTCTTTAAAAGTGGAAGGAAATTGACGCAACAATTTCAAATACTCCTATTCTTGCTCTTTACTATTCACTATTTTTGCTTTCATAACTCTTGCTTGCTATGATCAATCCCGATATCTTGCTGAAAGCGTACCGTCTGATGTGTTTGGCAAATGCTATGGCCGAAACCTATGAATCTAACCGCGCTCTCTGTAAATACGTTCACTCAACTTCGCGTGGCCATGAAGCTATTCAATTGGCTACTGCTTTTCAATTATTACCTTGCGATTTTATCAGTCCCTATTACCGCGATGAAAGCATTTTATTGGGATTAGGATTTACCCCCTATGAATTGATGCTGCAATTGCTCGCTAAAAAAGACGATCCCTTTTCAGCGGGAAGAGAATACTACGGGCACCCTAATTACAATGGGGAGGATAAGCCTGTTATTATTCATCAAAGTAGTGCAACCGGAATGCAGGCCATACCAACTACCGGTATTGCACAAGGTATAAAATTTCTGGAACAACATCTGAACGAAAGATTAATAAAAGGATTGAATGATGAATTGCCCGTAGTTGTTTGTTCGTTAGGCGACGCAAGTATTACGGAAGGAGAAGTAAGTGAAGCATTTCAGGTTGCTGTTCTAAAAAAACTCCCGATAATATACCTGGTGCAGGATAATAACTGGGGCATCAGCGTTACTGCAGAAGAAGCCAGAGCCATGGATGCCTATGAGTATGCCGGTGGTTTTCCTGGATTAGAGCGAATACGGATTGATGGAAGCCATTTTGAAGAAAGTTATGATACCATGCAGCGTATTGTTCAATACGTGCGTGAGCACAGGACGCCTTACCTTATTCAGGCAAAAGTGCCCTTGCTTGGCCACCATACAAGTGGCGTACGAAAAGAATTTTACAGGAGTAAGGAAGACCTTGCAAAACACTTGCATGATGATCCGCATCCTAAACTACGGAAACGGCTAATCGAAATTGGAGTTTCAGAACCAGTGCTGGCAGAGATAGAAAAAAATGCAGCTATAGAAATAAAAACACAATTTGACCGGGCAAGCGCAGCTTCCGAACCAAATTCATTACAAGTTAGCGATGCTATTTTTGCACCAACTCCTGTTATGGTAGAAAAAGGAACAAGACTGCCCGCCGGTAATCAAAAAATTCTAATGGTTGATGCAGCACTATTTGCTATACGGGAGATTATGGAAGATTTTCCGGAAGTAGTAATATATGGGCAAGATGTTGGTAAACGTTTAGGAGGTGTATTTCGTGAAGCAGCTACATTAGCTTCGCGATTTGGTGATCATCGAGTTTTTAATACGGCCATCCAGGAAGCCTATATTATTGGATCAACCATCGGGCTAAATGCCGTAGGTATTAAACCAATTGTTGAAATACAATTTGCAGATTATATTTTTCCAGGATTAAATCAGCTGGCTTCTGAATTAGCAAAAAGTTGTTATCTGACTGCCGGAAAATTCCCGGTTCAATCTCTTATTCGTATTCCTATTGGTGCTTATGGCGGTGGTGGTCCTTATCATAGTGGTTCCATTGAAACCTTACTTCTTTCAATAAAAGGTATTAAAATCGTTTATCCATCCAATGCAGCCGATATGAAAGGGTTAATGAAAGCTGCCTTTTTGGACCCTAATCCGGTAATAATGCTGGAACACAAAGGTCTTTACTGGAGTAAAATGCCAGGCACAGAGGATGCTAAAACGGTTGAACCTTCAAGAGACTATATTTTGCCATTGGGTAAGGCGTCTATTTTGTTAAAGGCTGATGAAAATAAAATAATTGAAGGAGAAACTTGCTGTGTCATTACGTATGGAATGGGAGTATATTGGGCAAAGTCTGCAGCCATGCATTTTCCAGGGCAAATAGAAATCGTGGATCTGCGAACGTTATTTCCACTTGATGAAGAATTAATTTATGCAGTCGTTTCTAAACATGGACGCTGCCTTGTTTTAACCGAAGAGCAACAGAATAATTCATTTGCAGAAGCTTTGGCCGGAAGAATTTCAAATCATTGTTTTAAAATGCTGGATGCTCCGGTAGAAGTATTAGGCGCGTTGAATTTACCAGCAGTGCCTATGAATATTATATTGGAGGCAGCGATGTTACCTGGCCCCGATAAAGTAAGCGGGTGTATAAAAAAATTATTAGCGTATTGAAAAATAATAATTCCAATGTTTTTACAAAGATCCATTTTCCAGAACTGGCAGTTAAGGGTAATAGTTAATTCCGTCAGTCAGGGCAAAATCAATTTTCGCAATAGTACCACTTACAAATCTTCATATTTAAGTAACAGCAACTATTTTCTTTTTCGGTTTATCATACTTCTCCCTCATTTCTGTAATCGGATACTCTATATACTTGAAACTAAAATGCGATAGAATGAGTGATACTGCAATGAACAAAAGAAATAAAAATAGTTGATAAATAATATTTTCGCTTAGCTGCAGGTTTTTTATAAATAAGATCGAAACCAACGGATGAAGGAGATAAATGGAATAAGAAACCTTACTTATAAACGATACAGGAGTATTAAAAATGCCCATACTTTTTACTTCTCTCAGGTAAGGAATTGAAAGCGCGAATGCAATACTGAAAAGCGGGAAGATAAATACTGAACTAATTAGTCCAAATTGGTATCGGTGAACTGTATAATAATAAATGGTGGTTGATGCGAAAAATAAAAGCACTGCACCTGCCATTAATTGATTTTTATATTTTAGTAATTTTTCTTTGATGGTGTTCAGAAAATAGGCTACCAATATACCCAAGGCAATAGCATCCAGCCTGAATAGCGTAATTTTTCGGAAATGCAAATCCCAGTTAGGGGTAAAATTTGCTTTTAGTTGATTGATAAAATTGAACTCAATAGCTAGATATAATCCCAGTCGTAATAGAAAAGGTATAAAGAAGAAAAGCCCGATACCCAGTAAAAATGAGCGCCGGAATTTTAATTTGAATACTGTGAATAAAAGAAACATCAGCAAAGGGAACAGTAGATAAAAATATTCCTCGATCGTAAGACTCCAGGCAGGTTCAAAAAAATGTGGGTGTGGCCACAAAAAATTCTGCAGAAATACAGGAAAAAGAAGTGTTTTTATACTTAACCCGCCGGGTCCTTCGTAAACAACATATAATATAACATTCAGAATAAGGGTAACATAATACAACGGAAGTGTACGAAACCATCGCCTGATCCAGAATGTACGCATTACCGGGCCATCCACTTTTTGGCTAAATGCCTTAAACATTATGTTACCAATCAGGAACCCACTCAGTACAAAGAAAATTTCAACACCAATAAAACCAAGGTATAGAAATAAAAAATCTTTTCCCTTTTGAAAAGGTAAAAAAATAAGTGCATGACTTAATAACACAAAAAGTACGGCTGCCGTTCTCATTAAATCGAGGCCTATATATCTGTTTCCGGTCATTTTAGGGGAATTTGTAACATCACGCTAAATTATTATTAGCACATCATAAAACGGTAGTTTTATCGTCATATTGCCTCTATTAATTGTCTTTATCTGGTATTGAAAAATGAAAATAACGGAAAATATTTTTGAATCTCTTTTTTCTTTAAATTGAAGACTTGAATAAACAGGGCATTTTACCATAAAACTGAAATTTTGTATGGGCTCCGGATCAATGATCGTTTTAATTATCGCCGCAATCGCTTTTTCGGGCATCGCGATACTGGTGTCTAAACTTGTATTGAAAGCCAGTAAGAACTCGCAAAAATTGCAAACCTATGAATGTGGTGTACCTACAAGAGGAAAAACATGGGTACAGTTTAATGTAGGGTATTATCTATTCGCACTTATTTTTTTGATTTTTGATGTAGAGCTTGTTTTTTTATATCCCTGGGCTGTGGTTGCAAAAAGCATGGGTTGGGTAGCTTTTATCGAAATTATTATTTTTCTTTTCATACTCTTTATTGGTTTTTTATACGCGCATAAAAAGGGAGCCTTGAAATGGAAATAGTTTTATCAAGTAGACTGAGAAAGTATAAAAATATAATGAACCTCACATTCAAAGCTGTTTAGCGATTTGTATAACGAAAAAATATAAACGCTTATCGGATTTTGTACTATCTATAAATAATGATGTCGACAGATCAACACATACAAAAAACTTTTCCAGGTGAAGTGCATCCGACTGCTGGTGGGGGTGTATTGGTAAGCAAACTGGATGAAGTAATTAATTGGGCACGAAGTAATTCACTTTGGCCGCTTGTGTTTGGTACAAGCTGCTGTGCGATTGAAATGATGAGTACCGCCGGCGCAAAATACGATTGGAGTCGTTTTGGTTTTGAAGTAGCCCGTGCGACGCCGCGTCAGGCGGATGTAATTATTATAGCAGGAACTATCGTCAATAAAATGGCCCCGGTTTTAAAAAGATTGTATGATCAAATGGCCGATCCTAAATATGTGATTGCAATGGGTGCATGCGCCACCAGTGGTGGCCCTTTTTTTTATAATACCTATTCTGTTGTAAAAGGAGCTGATCATATTATACCAGTGGATGTATATGTTGCCGGCTGCCCGCCACGTCCTGAAGCACTATTACACGCTTTGATAACCTTGCAACAGAAAATTAAAAGCGGTGGTAAGCGAGAGAAAATTTCAATTGATGGAAATAAAGTAGTAGAAGTTAAATAGATTGGGATATTGTTCAAAAGGCATGTGTTGATTTAGTATTGGGATGTATAGTTTAGTTACTTTAAAATATTTTTTAGAATACTGTTTCTTGTTTTTTTGGATTTTTTACAGTGATGACAAACGACGAATTAAAAAATGAATTGATACAAGTCCATCCCTCCCTGATTTTCGAGGAAGGCGGGGAATGGGTTAATGCATGGGTAGAACCTTCAACCTGGGAAATCGTTGCAAAACAACTTCAGAAGAATTCCAATCTTTTGTTCGAGTATCTTTTTTGTTTAACCTGTGTAGATTGGAAAACGCATTTAACAATGGTGTATCATTTAAGTTCTACCACCTACCGGCACCAATTAGTGGTTAAATCAAAATTAAACCGTGAACAGGCAGTTATCGAAACAGTATCGCATCTATGGCGTACAGCAGAATTTCATGAAAGAGAAGTATATGAATTATTTGGTGTAAATTTTTTGAATCATCCGGATTTGAGGTTACTCATTTTACCTGACGGATGGGAGGGAAAAAATCCAATGCGCAAAGATTACGACGATCCTGTTAATATTATTAAGTTGTAGGAAGGATTAAGGCGGGGAGATATAGAATACAGAATATGGAATACAGAATACAGAATACAGAATGAAGATATAGAATACAGAATACAGAAGAAGTTGATTTTGTAAATTAAACAAGAAGTACCAGCATATTAAAATGTATCGCCAAACAGAAATAATAAAGGATGCTGCTCCACTCGCTTCATTGCAGGATGAAGATATTGGTGATATGATTATCAATGTAGGTCCACAGCATCCGTCTACGCATGGTGTACTGCATTTGGTAATTACACTTAATGGAGAAACGATTAAAAAAGTAGAACCTCATTTAGGATATATTCATCGTTCTATTGAAAAAATGTGCGAGAGTTTATCCTACCGGCAATTTATTTATAGTACCAGCCGCATGGATTATCTCTCCTCACATATTAATAACCACGGTTGTTGTATTTGTGTAGAAAAAGGATTGCAGATAGAAGTTCCTCGCCGGGCACAGGTAATCAGGATATTGATGGATGAACTTACGCGTATCGCTTCTCACGTTTTATGGTGGGGTGCAATGGCAATGGACGTTGGTGCATTAACTCCTTTTTTCCACGCATTTCGTGAGCGGGAAATGATCAACGATATTATGGAAGAAACCTGTGGCGCCAGGTTAACAATGAATTATATGGTACCGGGTGGGGTAATGTTTGATCTGCATCCAGGATTTCATGCCAGAGTAAAAGAATTTATACGTCATTTTAAAACAAAGATTGACGAATACGATGAATTGGTAACCAACAATATTATATTCATTAACCGAACAAAAGGTGTGGGAATTATTTCCAGGGAGGATGCTATATCTTTTGGATGTACCGGCCCAACGGCGAGGGGTAGTGGTATTTGTTGCGATATACGTAAAATATATCCTTATGAAGGTTATGATAAATTACAGTTTGTCGAAGTTATTGAAACAGGTTGTGACGTGTATGCCCGATATATAGTACGCATGAAAGAAATGAAACAATCGCTTTCACTGGTAGAACAACTCATTGATACTATCCCGGAAGGAGACTTTCAGGCAAAAACAAAAGCAGTGCTGAAATTACCAAAAGGGGAATTTTATTCGAGAGTAGAAACGGCAAGAGGGGAATTTGGGGTATATATAGTAAGTGAAGGAGGAACCACACCTTATCGTATTAAGTTCCGTTCACCTGGTTTTTCTAACTTAAGCGCACTGGATAGTATGTGCCGCGAACAAAAAATTGGAGATATGATTGCTATTATGGGTTCGCTCGATTTAGTAATCCCGGATATTGATAGATGAAGAATAAAGAATGAAGAATGAAGAATGAAGAATTTTTGGAAGTATAAGGCAGGTACAAATAATACAGGTGATAAACGTTTCGGGCAATAGTATAATTTAAGAGTCGAATTTATTGAATAGAATAAGTATTATTAAAAAATTGACATTCGCCGGGCCACACCAATTGACAAGGCAATAGTTGATTCATAGAATTGCAATAGCGATAATAAAATATAAACCAACCTGCGGTAAGCGTGCTTACCGCAGGTAAGCAGGCTTAAAAATAGTTTTCAATTCATGTGGAGCTTAGGTAACTTATCACAAGCAATCGATCAATGGCTAAATAACACATTTAGTGGTTCGCTCGTGGTATTCATTGAAGGGGTGATCGTTGGGTTATTGGTAATCGGCTTATTTTCCGTATTAGGGTTGGTATTAATTATGATGGAACGAAAAGTTTCTGCTTATATGCAAATACGACTGGGCCCCAATAGGGTTGGGCCAAAAGGAATGTTTCAAACAGTTGCTGATACGTTGAAATTGATGGTTAAAGAAGGAATAACTCCCGATGGGGCAGACAAGTTTTTATTTAACCTGGCGCCTTTTGTAGTAATGATAACTGCAATGCTGTTACTGGCTCCTGTTGCATTTGCTAAAAATTTTCAATTGTGGGATGTAAACATTGGTGTATTGTATATATCTGCTATTTCCTCTGTATCGGTGATCGGTATTTTAATGGCGGGATGGGCAAGCAACAATAAATATTCTCTATTGGGTGCCATGCGCAGTGGGGCACAAATAGTAAGTTATGAATTATCGGCCGGCCTTTCTATCATTACGATTGTAATACTTACTGGAAGCCTAACGATTACGGATATAGTAAATGCACAGGCCGATGGATGGTGGCTCTTTAAGGGGCATATCCCGGTTATTATTTCTTTTGTTATTTTTATTATTGCCGTTACGGCAGAAACAAACAGAGCCCCATTTGATTTAGCGGAGGCCGAGTCAGAATTAACGGCAGGGTTTCATACAGAATACTCAGGAATGAAATTCGCTTTATTCTTTTTAGCAGAATATGTGAATGTATTTATTGTTTGCGCAATTGGTGCCACCTTATTCCTGGGTGGATGGATGCCCTTTCATGTAGGTAATTGGTATGGGTTTAATCATGTAATGGATTATATTCCATCCAGTATTTGGTTTTTTGGAAAAACATTTTTTTTAATTTTCGTGATCATGTGGTTTAGATGGACCTTTCCAAGGTTAAGAATCGATCAATTGTTGAATTTGGAATGGAAATATCTACTGCCGATTAGCATGGTAAATTTATTATTAGTAACCCTAATGGCGATTTTAGGATGGCATTTTTAAAAGATAATTACCAGTAATTAATTATTACTAACGATGTACTTGATAAAATACATAAAAGAAGTTTTAGGAACCATAAAATCGTTGGCAACAGGAATGAGGCGTACCATGTATTATTTTACGCATCATAAAGAAATTATAACGCAGCAATATCCAGATAATAAAGATTCATTGGTATTTCCAGAGCGTTTCAGGGGAGAAGTGATCATGCCACATGATGAAAACAATGAGCATCGCTGTACCGGTTGTACCGCTTGTGAATTAGCCTGCCCGAATGGAACTATAAAAGTGGTTACCAAATTTAATATTTCTGCCGATGGCAAAAAGAAGAAGGCAATTGATAAATTGGTTTATCACCTGGAACTATGTACTATGTGTAACCTGTGTATCGTTGCCTGTCCTTCAGATGCGATTGTAATGGCTCAAACTTTTGAACATAGTGTGTATGATAGAAGTCAGTTAACCAAAGTACTTAATACACCTGGTTCAAAAATTATGGATGGAGTGGAGTGAGACTTTTGACTTTTGACTTTTGACTTTTGACTTTTGACTTTTGACTTTTGACTTTTGACTTTTGACTTTTGACTTTTGACTTTTGACTTTTGACTTTTGACTTTTGACTTTTGACTTTTGA
>JBJXDV010000038.1:0-12557 GCA_046153465.1 Chitinophagaceae bacterium | reverse complement strand
CTATATGCCTGGATATATAGTTTAAGTTTCTCACTTTCAAGTTTAACGATATAACTTGTTTCAGATGCCGAACCAAACTCAATAGTTTCAAGAACTGTATATTGATTATACTTTTCTTTAATATTTTTTGATGTTAACATAGGAAGGCTCTCAAACTTTATATACCTGCCTGTTGCCAACAATGTTCCTTCCTCATTAAAATAAGCATTAAGCGCTTCGTTATTGTAAATAAAGAAAGCATGGTAAATTTCTTTGCCGACCAATACTTCCCATTTTACAGATTGTGCACCTGAAAACTCCTTTTCAAATGATTGTGTAACCAGCGGGTTATCGATTGTTTTTACGTTCGCTACTGCGTTACCATTTACTACTGCTGCAATTAAAATTGCAAAAAAAATCTTTTTCATAATTAAAAATATTATAAGGTTTAATGACTAATGATAATTGATTGCGACAACAAAATAACAGTCCGAAAAAGTATTTGTCAACTATAAAACGGTGAATGGTGGTTTTTTCCGGATAAACTGTACATTTTTTCCACCAATCTTTTTTATATATCTTTTTGTCAATTTCCTATCGCTTTCTAATATCCTACTCTATGACGACACAAAGATATTTTTGTTACAGGCTGTTGCAAGCAAATAATGATTAGTGGAGGCCAATGTTAAGCCAGGTTAAACAATCCTAAAAAAAAACAATCCTAATTTTTTTTTAATACCCTAAAAGGCAGTTGCAGCAAGGGTTGCAGACTAAATGCTGATTAATAGAAGTTTACTGTTAACTGATGGTTAAATAGGAATAAATAATTTTGAATGCTCAAAAAACGTACATCAACTGTACGATAACGTACAATTTAATAGTAAAAGAAAACTTTATAATATGTTTGTTTTATGAATTACCTCGCGCACGCCTACTTATCTTTTCGTGATCCGGAAATTTTGGTCGGTAATATTATAAGCGATTTTGTAAAAGGGAAAAAAAAATTCGACTATCCTAAGAATATTTTAAAGGGAATTGAATTGCATCGTGCGATTGATCAATTTACCGATCAACACGATGTTACCCGCATGTCAAAAGAGATTTTCAGGCCCTATTACCGGCTTTATAGCGGAGCTTTTACCGATATTGTATATGATCATTATCTCGCAAACGATTTAACAAAATTTAACGAAACCCAGCTACTTGATTTTAGCCAATGGGTATATATTACATTGAATGATTATCAACAATATTTTCCCGAACATTTTTCCAGGATGTATCCCTATATGAAACAGCAAAATTGGTTGTATAATTACCGGCTCCGGTCTGGTATGGAAAAAAGTTTTGGTGGATTGGTTCGCAGGGCAGCTTATCTTACTGAAAGTGAAATGGCTTTCCGATTATTTGAAGAAAACTATGAACGCTTAAACCGTTACTATCAATCCTTTTTCCCGGAACTGTATCATTTTGCTTTTAATCAAATGAAGGAAATCCAATTATCCGGCTAATATTTTATAAACCTGATCTAACTATCTTTATTTTGTAATAACAGAAATCAATTATTTTTACGAAAAATATAACTCTAATGAATAGATTAATTGTTGTGCTGGTAATTTTTTTCTTATCGATGGCTACTATGAATGCCCAGAATCGCTTTCCACCGATCGATAAATCACCGATGGATATGGCATACTTCCCTATCAGTTATCCGATACTCAAAATTCAAAACAAAGCAACGGAGCCAATGATGGCACGCGTTATATATAGCAGGCCGCAAAAAAATGGAAGAGTTGTTTTTGGTGAACTTGTGGAATACGGCAAAGTATGGAGACTGGGGGCTAATGAAGCAACCGAAATTGAATTATTTAAAGATGCAAAAATAGGCGCCAATAAACTTAAAAAAGGTAAATACACACTGTATGCAATTCCGATGGAAGCTAAATGGACAATTATTTTTAATAAAGAAACTGATATCTGGGGCGCTTTTCAATATGATTCTAAAAAAGATGTTTTTAGAATTGATGTACGTACCGAAAAGGCAACTGAACCGTTAGAAGCCTTTTCAATGGTTTTTGAAAAAATAACTGGTGGGGCTAACCTGATCATTGCTTGGGACGATACATTTGCCAAGCTTCCTTTTACCTGGTAAGCGTTAATTATTAATTTTTTTTGTTTACCCTCGCTATTGCGGGGGTTTTAATTTTTAACGCTTGCAAACTAAACCGATATTTACAGAATGTGTGGTATAGCCGGTATTATAGGTGTTGCACCGAACCAGTTCACTGTTGATGCTTTACAAAAAATGACGCATGCATTGGCCCATCGCGGGCCTGATGGAGAAGCTTTATGGGTAAATGAAAATGCTGCGGTGTTGTTGGGTCATCGACGCTTATCGGTTATTGATTTAAGCACAGCAGCAAATCAGCCGATGCATTATTTAAACCGCTATTCAATAATACATAATGGAGAAATATATAACTATCTTGAATTAAAAGAAACCCTTCTTCAAAAGGGATATCAATTTTCTACCAAAAGCGATACAGAAGTAATACTTGCAGCCTACGATTGTTACAAGGAAAAATGCTTGCAGCATTTTGATGGAATGTTTGCTTTTGCCATTTGGGATGAACAGGAGAAAAAATTATTCGCCGCCAGAGATCGCTTTGGAGAAAAACCCTTTTACTACTATTTTAACAAAGAAAAAAAACAATTGATTTTCGCTTCTGAATTGAAAGCGTTGTGGGCAATAGGTTTACCCCGGCATATTGATGAATCTATGCTGCTAAATTATCTCTCACTTGGCTATACCTCGCACCCCACTGACCCTGCTAAAACTTTCTATTCAGATTACCAGAAATTGCCTGCCGCTCACTATTTAAAATTCAGTCCTTACACCAACGAAACTAATGTTGAAATCATTCGTTACTGGAAAATCAATAGTGAAAATGTAAAATCAATACCTGCGAAAGAAGCTATCCGGCAATTTTCTCATCTATTTCATCTATCCATTCAACAACGTTTACGCTCAGATGTTTCTATCGGCACCAGCTTAAGTGGTGGGCTTGATAGTTCTTCGGTTGCCGGTGGTATTTATAAACAGTTATCTGTAAATCCACTTTACAAACAACAAACATTCACAGCCAGTTTTCCACAATTTGAAAAAGATGAATCCGTGTTTGCAAAAAAAATAGCTGCCCAATTTAACCTTCAACAATATTTTTCTTATCCTTCAGCTAATCTCATGGCATCTGAATTGGAAAAATTAATTCAACATCACGAAGAGCCTATTGGTTCGGCCAGTGTATATGCTCAATATAAAATATTTCAACTGGCCAAAGAACAGGGGATAAAAGTATTGTTAGACGGCCAGGGCGCTGATGAAATACTGGCAGGTTATTCAAAATACATTCATTGGTTTTTGCAGGAATTGCTGGCAAAACAAAAATTTAGTTTGTTTAGAGAGGAAAAAAAACTATTAACCCAACATGGCATCCCTTTTAAATGGACGGCTATTAATTTTTTTGCAGCATTCTTTCCTGCACTAGCTAAGAAACAATTAGAAATAAGAACAAAGAATATTTTTTTAAACGATGAAAACATTGATGAAGAATTTAGAAATACTTTTTTAAAGGAAGAAGGAAGTTACAAGCCGATTATTCATTCTTTAAATGATATACTAAATTATAATGTAACGGGCATTGGGTTGGAGGAACTGCTTCGGTATGCCGATAAAAATTCAATGGCAAGTGGTGTTGAAGTACGATTGCCTTTTTTACAGCACGAACTGGTACAATTTATTTTTTCCTTACCGTCAACGCTTAAAATTAATAGTGGTTATACCAAGTGGATTCTTCGCAAGGCAATGGAACCATTGCTTCCGTTGGATATAGTATGGAGAACCGAGAAAATCGGGTTTGAACCTCCTCAAAAAGATTGGATGGCAAATTCAACGATTGAAGAACTTATACGAACAGCCAAAGTACAATTAGTAAAACGGGGTATTCTAAAAAAGTCTGTACTTAATAAAAAAATTCAGCCACATAGTTCGTATGCGGCTGAGAGTAATGATTGGCGTTACCTTTCTACAGGGTTACTTTATTCTTGAGACATTAACCCTTTTTATATTTTTCATATACCTGGCTATTGCCAGAAGCATCCACTTTCAATGTTATCCAATTTTTTGCGTCTTGCATCTTTACAAAAAATACCATATCATCACCTACTGTTATCTCCGTTACACCAAACAACTCCTTCGTTGGATTTTCTTTTTTTAGTTTGGTGAAAATATTGATTGGTAAGTATATTGGTTCGTAGTACCGGATTGAGCCAAGAATGTTTGCATCTTTATCATAGTTAATTTTCGACTGTGTGCCAGAATATATAAAACTTACAGAATAGTAATCCGCAAATTCCTGCCACCGTACATTTTGTGCAGTTGTAAACGTTTCTGAAAAGGCCTTCATTACTTTTGTATTGGGGTCGAAGGCAAAGCTGGCTGCTGCCAAAAGGCAACCGCACAATAATACAATCATTTTTTTCATAGCTAAAATTTTTATTAATTCAATAATGGCGTTGCTATCCTAAAACTAAGTATGCAACAACTCTAAGTCAAGCAGATTGTTAAGGGCGGAATAATTATTTTGTGATGTACGAAAGTTTTCGCACATATTGACTAAAAAAATATTCATTCATTCGTCGCTAATACAATACCCTATTGCGTTCTACAGATGTTGCACATTTATTTTCAGGTTGTGGTTAATCGTATGTTAAAGTACAAGTGCGGAAATCTGCCTTTCAATATTGAATCACTTTTAATGAATCCACGATTATTCTGCATCTTTGCATCATTAAAATTGGAGAACACTTATATGAAACCAGCTACTTTATTTATTCATGCCGGTGCCGAACCTGATCCTTCAACAGGATCAATTATGACGCCCATTTATCAAACGTCAACATATGTTCAATCTGCACCCGGCAATCATAAAGGATATGAATATGCCCGTAGTCAGAATCCAACACGTAAAGCATTGGAAGATGCATTGGCTATTATTGAAAATGGAAAATTTGGATTAGCCTTCAGTAGTGGTGTGGCTGCGACAGATGCAGTGATTAAACTTTTAGAACCTGGCAATGAAGTTATTTGTGCAAACGATATGTATGGGGGTACTTATAGACTATTCACGAAAGTTTTTGAAAAATTTGGTATCAGGTTTATTTATGTAGACACTACCAATACTGAAAATATCAAAAATGCAATAACATCCAACACAAAATTGGTATGGTTAGAAACTCCTACCAATCCATTAATGAATATTACCGATATAGCTGCTGTTGCTGGTATTACAAATAATAAAAGTATTTTACTGGCGGTTGATAATACGTTTGCATCGCCCTATCTTCAAAACCCATTAAACCTTGGTGCCGATATTGTGATGCATAGTGCCACAAAATATCTCGGTGGACATAGTGATGTTATACAAGGGTGCCTTATCGTAAATGACAAAGAGCTCCGGGAAAAATTATACTTTATTCAAAAAAGTTGCGGTGCTGTTCCTGGGCCCATGGATTGCTTTCTTGTATTGCGGGGTATTAAGACATTGCAGGTGCGAATGAAACAACATTGTGAAAATGGAAAAATTATAGCCCATTGGCTGCGTAGTAACGCCAAAGTGTCAAAAGTATATTGGCCAGGATTTGAGGATCATCCCGGATATGCTGTTGCAAAAAAACAAATGCTTGATTTTGGAGGTATGATCAGTTTTGAATTAAAGGATGATAGTTTACAGGAAGCAACAAGGGTATTATCTTCTACAAAATTATTTTCTTTAGCAGAAAGTTTAGGCGGTGTTGAAAGCCTGATCAATCACCCCGCTTCGATGACACATGC
Source organism: Chitinophagaceae bacterium (assembly GCA_046153465.1). GTDB lineage: Bacteria > Bacteroidota > Bacteroidia > Chitinophagales > Chitinophagaceae > Endoryza. The sequence continues at coordinate 6,688 of JBJXDV010000038.1, read as the reverse complement.
TTCTATACCTCGTGAAGAAAGAATTAAGAATGGTTTACGCGATTCGCTTATACGACTCAGTGTTGGCATTGAAGATGCCGGCGATTTAATCGAAGACTTGCAAAAAGCCATAGGATAATAGTTCTGTTTATTGCTAACGAATGGCAACGAAAGATAATAGTCTAAAAGATTTTTTTGATTCGAAGGTTGATTTATACAATCAACTTTCATTCATTAAGAACGATCCCATTTCTATTCCTCATTTGTTTAGCAAAAAACAGGATATCGAAATAGCAGGATTGTTTGCTGCACTTTTTTCCTGGGGAAACAGAACTACCATTATTAATAAATCGAAAGAGCTTATGGAGCATATGGATCATGCGCCCCATGATTTTATAGTAAATCATACAAAAAAAAATCTTAAAAAGATTCTTTCCTTTAAACACCGAACATTTAATGATACTGATTTATTATATTTTATTGAGTTCCTGAAAAGCCATTACAGCAAGCATCCATCGCTTGAAACGGCGTTTTCAAAATGGATGCAGGGAAAAGATCTTGATATCGAAAAAGGGCTAAATGGATTTTATACTTATTTTTTTTCTTTAGACTATGCCCCTGACCGAACCCGAAAACATATTGCCTGTCCAGAAAAAAAATCAAGTTGCAAAAGATTGAATATGTTTTTACGATGGATGGTTCGCAGCGATGATAAGCAAGTCGATTTTGGAATTTGGAAATCGATAAAGCCCTCTCAATTAATTTGCCCCATAGATGTACATGTGGCAAGGGTAGCTCACCGTTTTTTAGTACTCGAAAGAAAACCGATTGACTGGCTTGCAGCGAAAGAGCTAACGGCTTATTTAAGAACACTCGATCCGAATGATCCGGTAAGATATGATTTTGCCTTATTTGGAATGGGTGTAATGGAGAAGTATTAAGAAGCGGTAATGTTGAATTTCTTAATAACTAACATGGTAACTTTATAATGTGAGTAATGATGAAAATAATATTGAACACTTATTAACTTTGGTAACCACCAAAAAGCCATCGAATGAATTTCACATCAGGCTATCGCTTGCAATAAACGAATTAATCTTATCAGATTTTGATAAATTAGTATTACTGCTCTATCGTTTGGATGTTGATGAAAAGAAACTTCGAGCCATTTTAAAAGAAAAACCAGGTACCGATGCGGGTCATACTATTGCAGATTTAATAATCGAACGGCAAGTTCAAAAAATAAAATCCCGCCAACAATTTAGTCAGCGGGATAATAATATTAGTGATGAAGAGAAATGGTAATTATTATTCAGGTTTAAGATTCTACCGGTTCTCTTTTAGTTTTTGTTTTTTCGAATTGAAGTGATTTTACTTTTTCTTTATCATCTTTCACGTTCTTAAGATCGAACATCGTTCCAAACACATGATCCCAAATGGTAGAACTTACACCAAATCCATGATGATCATCTTTATAATGATGTAAGTGATGGTTTCTCCATAAAGGTTTCATCCATTTGAATGGAGGGTTCCATGCATGAATGGCATAATGCATGGTTCCGTAGGTTAAATACCCAATGATAAAGCCTGGAAAAAACATAAATGCATAAGATCCTGCAACCAGGTACATAATTCCAAAAATGGTAGCCGAAATTAATAAGCTGGGAACAGGAGGCATAAACAATCGCTGTTTATCGCGTGGGTAGTTATGATGATTGCCGTGCAGTATATAAGCAAACTTTTGAATTCGTGGGTTTTCACTTACCCAATGAAAAATATAACGGTGTGCCAAGTATTCAAAGATGGTCCAGAATGCCATACCTCCGAGGAAAGTCAAAATAATACGAAGCGTACTGTAATTATAACTTATTGCAGCGGTGTAAATAAAAAAACTAAGGATTGGTATATACATCCCCCAAATTACCAGTGGATGACTTTTCGTAAGCATTTCCAAAAATGGATTATCAAACAAACGAGCCTGCCCTTTATTATGAATTTTCTTCACTTCCATAGATTCAATTTTACAACGCAAAAATACGTCAGTTTCCTTAAAAAAACCTACCCTTTTAATTGATCGAAAACATCCCTTGCAAATTGCTCAAGACTGGGGTCGCGTGCACCCATTAATAATAGAATACAATTATTAGTGAGATGAGGTTTAACATTTTGTAAAAAATCAGCACGATCTTCTACAAAAAAGGCTTTTTTGTTTAATCTTTTAATATCATTGACTAAATCATTGGCCGAAATATCTTTAACCGCGGTTCCACCTGCATAAAAAATTTCACTCATCCATATTTCATCATCGGGGCGCAATACGTTCGCAATTTCCTGTACAAAATCGCTTCGTAAAAAACGGGTTGGCCCATAACCATGTGGTTGAAACCAGGCAATTAATTTGGGGGCAACGGCCTGGCAAGCCTCCATAGAGGCAGCACATTTAGCAGGATTGTGCGCATAATCATCCACCACCCAAACACCATTGCAATTTCCCAATACCTGATGCCTTCGATATATGCCTTCATAATTTTTTAAGGAGGCGGCGCATGTTGATAAGTCTACGCCTATTTGATTGGCTACTGCTATAGCAGCCATTGCATTTTCCATATTGTGTTTCCCTATTGTGTGGATAGTAAATGCAGTATTATTCACGTTAAATTGAATCTCAAACCCTTTTTGAAGAAAATTAATTGCCTTAAAATTAGCAGTTGTAGCGTCATCGGTTGAAAAATCAAATTGATTGTTTTGCGATAACTGTTTCGCAAAAGAATTTGATTGATTAACGATAAATTTAGTAGAGTTGTTTTTAAAAGTGCGGAATATCTCCATCAACTCATCCATCTCTTTGTGATCCTTATCTACATTTAATAGCAATCCAATTTCAGCATGATATTGCACGATGGATCCGTCGCTTTCATCAGCCTCTATTACCAACCAATCGCCCTTTCCTACTTTTGAATTTCCTATTTTGCCCTCTTTAATAATGCTCATCAGGCCAGCTCCGCTTATGATACTGGGATGCATACCCGCAAATTCCAATATATCAAATAACATGGCAGAAGTAGTAGATTTTCCGGATGTACCTCCAACAGCAATCGTTTTTTTACTGGCAGCAATAATGGCTAATAATTCGGAACGCTTAATAATTGGAATGTTTAGTTGCTTTGCTTTTTGCACTTCCTCAATGGTATCTTCTACAGCAGTGGAAACGACGACGAGATCAGTGTTCGCTGTTATACCATCGCCATTTTGCAAAAAACATTGAATGCCTTCTGCTTCCAATTTTAATTTGGTTTCACTCTTTGTGCCGGGTACAAAATACCGATCACTGCCACTTACGTTTTTTCCAATGCCCTGGAGATATTGTGCTAATGCACTCATACCTGTACCTGCAATACCAATAAAAAAAGGTTGATTAAAATCTCTTATCGTCTTTATCATCAAACAAAAGTAACAGAGCTAATTCAATAATTATTACAGAAATTTGCGGCACTTAATTGTTATTTATGAAATTTGTTTCTTACGCGCAGGATGGCCATGATCGATTAGCAGCTTATATCGATGGCTTACTTTTCGATATGGAAACTTTACATCCGGATCTTCCTCAAAACATGAGTATGTTCTTAAATTACTGGGATGATTTTTTGCCGATGGCGCAGGGTGGGGAGATATTAGTGAAAGAAGGAAAAATTTCCAATAGTAAGGCCATTGCCTATGAAAGCGCTCCAATTGTAGCACCCGTTCCTTATCCTACCAGTTGCAGGGATGGATATGCTTTTCGCCAGCACGTAGCTGCCGCCCGAAGAAACCGAAAGGTTGAAATGATTCCTGAGTTTGATCAATACCCAATTTTTTATTTCACAAATCATCATAGTATTCATGGGCCGGGAGATATTAATTGTATGCCCGATCATTTTAATAAACTCGATTTTGAATTAGAAATTGCTATTGTTATTTGCAGGCATGGTAGAAATATTAAGGCAGAAGAGGCAGATCAGTATATCGGTGGATTAATGATTATGAATGATATGAGCGCAAGAACCCTTCAGATGGAGGAGATGCTTTTAAATTTAGGTCCGGCCAAAGGAAAAGACTTCAGTACAGTTATCGGCCCCTGGTTGGTTACCCTCGATGAATTAGCAGGCAATGAAATTTCTCCTAAAGAAAATCATATAGGAAAATCATGGAACCTCCCAATGAAATGTTGGGTAAATGGTGTACAGGTTAGTGAAGGGAATGTGGGTGATATGGATTGGACCTTTGCCGAAATTATTGAACGTGCATCCTATGGAGTAGATCTGTATGCAGGCGATGTTATTGGAAGTGGTACAGTTGGAACTGGCTGCTTTCTTGAAATGAATGGAACAGGAAAACTCAATGATACTAACTATCATGAGCAGTGGCTAATGGCATGCGATACTGTAGAAATGGAGATTGAAGGACTAGGAAGATTAAGCAATACCATTGTTGCAGAAGAAACAGATTGGAGTATTTTAAAACGTAAGAAATAGTTTTTTTCCTCATTCCTCTCTATAAAATGTTTAAGATATTTGTAAAATTATTTAAGTTTAATTTATATTGAAAAGATAACCGCAGAGGCGGGGAGACGCAGAGAAATGACAAAAGAACACTATTTTGAATTGGGGAGGCAAGTATTGGATTCTTGTATTGCCGTACATAAAGAGTTGGGTCCTGGTTTATTGGAATCTGTATATGTTTATGCCTTAATAAAGGAGTTTGAATTAAGAGGTATTAAAGCTACTTCTAGAGTTGCAGTTCCATTATATTACAAAGGATATAATACTGGAAAAAATTACGAAATGGATCTATTAGTTGAAGATGAAATTATTATTGAAGCAAAAGCGGTGGATATTATGCACCCGGTTTATGAAGCTCAGTTAATTAGTTATTTAAAACTGTCAAATAAAAAGCTTGGATACCTTGTTAACTTTAATGTTACATTATTAAAAGATGGTTTTAGAAGATTTGTAAATAATTTCTGAACCCTCTGCGACTCCCCGCCTCCGCGGTTAAAATTACAATCATGATTTTTGATCTTGCCAACTTAAACCCTTCCGAAAAACAATACTATCTCCAGCATTGTATCGCGCCGCGCCCTATCTGTTTTGCAAGCACCATTGATAAAGCAGGAAATGTTAACCTTAGTCCATTCAGTTTTTTTAATCTCTTTTCGTCCAATCCACCAATCGTAATTTTTTCGCCATCCAGAAGAGTAAGAGATAATACGACCAAACATACCCTTCAAAATGTATTGGAAGTTCCGGAAGTGGTTATTAATATGGTTGATTACGAAATGGTACAGCAAGTATCGCTTAGCAGCAGTGAGTATCCGAAAGAAATAAATGAATTTATCAAGGCTGGATTTACAGAAGAACCTGCTACTTTAATTAAGCCACCAATGGTAAAGCAGAGTAAGGTTAAGATGGAATGCAACGTGATAGAAGTAAAACCATTGGGCACTGAAGGGGGAGCAGGTAATTTAATAATATGCGAAGTATTACGAATGCATATTGATGATTCGTTATTGGATGCTCATAAAAAAATAGATCAGAAAAAATTAAGCCAGGTTGCACGATTGGGAGGCGATTGGTATTGTGTAGCTAATGAACATAGTTTATTTGAGGTAGTAAAACCGAGTACTCAATTAGGCATTGGAATTGAATTATTACCTGTATCTATTCGAAACAGTAAAATACTAAGTGGTAATAATCTTGGCCAATTAGCCAATGTACCAATATACCCAAGAATAGATCTTTCGTTCGATGACAATCATTTAAAACAGATAGTACAGTATTACAGCATTAACCCCGAGGAAATGGAAAATGAATTACACCGTTACGCTAAACAACTATTAGCCGATGGAAAAGTAAATGACGCCTGGCAAGTATTACTTTTTGCAAATCCATAATAAATAGTTGCTGTTTTTATATCCTGCTACCAAAAAATTTTTTTACTATTTCTGTTGTTTTGACCATTTGGTCAAAAAGTGTCAATGTTTATACCAGTTTCCTAAGAAGAATCAAATAAGCTATTTTTGCAGCTCTTTAATTTTTTTGAATATGAGTGTTTCAAATTTTTCTGAGCAAGAACTTATTCGTAGAGAAAAGCTAAAAGAGCTACAGCACCTGGGCATTGACCCCTTCCCCGCCCCATTATACCCTGTAAATACATCAGCTTCCTATATCAAAGAACATTATAAAGGAGAAGAAAATAAATCAGACTTCGCAACAGTATGTCTTGCGGGTCGTATTATGAGCATTCGGGATATGGGCAAAGCCGCATTTGCCGTACTTCAGGATAGCACGGGTAAAATACAATTTTATCTTAAGCGCGATGAAATTTGCCCGGGAGAAGATAAAACCTTCTATGATAAAGTATGGAAACACCTTACGGATATTGGGGATATTGTAGGTATAAAAGGATATGTATTCACCACCAAAACGGGCGAAACTTCGGTACATGTTTCAGAACTTTCTTTTCTTACAAAATCACTCAAACCCTTACCTGTAGTTAAAGAAAAAGAAGGAGAAACCTTTGATGCCGTTACAGATCCCGAATTCAAATACAGGCAACGTTATGTTGATCTTATCATAAATCCGCAGGTAAAAGATACCTTTATAAAGCGCACCCTTCTCGTTAATACCATTCGTGAATTTTTAAATAGTCGTGGTGCCCTGGAAGTTGATAC
>JBJXDV010000037.1:0-5205 GCA_046153465.1 Chitinophagaceae bacterium | reverse complement strand
TAGCAGGTGGTTTTTTGGTAGGTTTCGGTACACGTTATGCAGGAGGCTGTACATCCGGTCATTCAATTATGGGAATATCTAACCTGCAGGGACCCTCGCTGATTGCTACCTGTTGTTTTATGGGTGGAGGTTTTTTAATGTCTAACTGGATACTGCCTCTAATTCTTACTTTATAAAAAAGCAGGATGCAAGAAAATATAAAAGCCAATCTTCCCGTGCAAGAAACAAACACTGATTTTGAAGTTCGTTCACTCGATTCCATTTGTGTAAATGAATCGGAAATAATTCATCCTTCCTGGTATAATATTAAATACCTGGTGGCGGGTTTGTTTTTCGGCATACTGCTCATTAAATCCGAAGTAATGTCCTGGTTCCGTATCCAGGAAATGTTTCGACTACAAAATTTTCATATGTTTGGAGTAATGGGTTCGGCAATAGTAACCGGTATTATTTCTGTTTGGCTAATAAAAAAGTATAGGCTTAAATCAATTCATGGTGAGACCATTTTGCTTCCATCTAAAAAATTTAATAAAGGTCAGGTATACGGTGGGCTATTATTTGGTTTTGGGTGGGCGCTTACCGGCGCATGTCCCGGTCCTTTATTCGCGCAAATCGGAAATGGGGCTTCTGTAATCATAGTAACTTTAATAAGTGCCATTATTGGAACCTGGGTGTATGGTTGGGCACGCGAAAAACTTCCGCATTAATAAAAAATATGCCTCCATTTAAAACAAGATTAATTATAATCGTTCTTACACTTCTGGTTGGTATAACCTTGCTCGTTAGTCACCTTGGTTCTACAAACCATTCTGCAAAAAATAGTGAACTAATTTATTGGAGCCCGCCAGATACCAGTGCAATTCCATTGAATTCGGAAGGTGAGCTAATTCGATATGGAAGGGAGTTGGTTACGGCAACTTCGATTTATCTTGGCCCCAAGGGAAAAATTGAAGCCATTTCTAACGGAATGAATTGCCAGAACTGTCATTTAAATGCGGGTACTAAATTCTGGGGTAATAATTATGGAGCGGTAGCCGCAACCTATCCCAAATACCGCGATCGTTCAGGTAGTTTAGAAACAATTGCTAAACGGGTGAATGATTGTATTGAAAGAAGTTTGAATGGGAAAGCATTGGATAGTAACAGTCGTGAAATGAAAGCGTTTCAGGCATATTTACGTTGGGTTGGAAGCAATGTACCGCTCAAAATAAAACCAATAGGGTCAAACATAATCGATTTAGTTTATGATGAGCGAGGAGCCGATTCAACAAAAGGCAGAGAGCTGTATAAATTAAAATGTCAGTCTTGCCATGCCATTGGCGGAAAAGGCCTGCTCAATAAAACGGGCAATGCATATATTTATCCGCCTTTATGGGGCGACAATAGCTATAATACAGCAGCGGGGCTATACCGGATATTAAAATTGGCAGGATTTATTAAAGACAATATGCCTGTTGGTTCTTCGCATGATGCGCCCCGATTAACCGATGAGGAAGCATTAGATGTTGCGGCATTTATAAATTCACAACCAAGACCCTTGAAAAACTTTACGGCTGATTGGCCCGACATTTCTAGGAAACCTATCGATTACCCATTTGGACCTTACACTGATTCATTTAGCGAGTTTCAACATAAATTCGGACCTTTTGGTTCTATTAAACAGGCACATCGAATAACATCTGGCGCACCCAAAAAATAAGTTTATGCAAAAAATAATCCTTTTTTCAATTGTTCTTTTAAGCGCATTTCATTCAATTGCTCAAAGCAAACATAAAATTGTGTTCGACTTTGCCAGTGGTGATACAGCTTTTCATAGTGGTATACTGAGGCAACTGAATAATGTTCTTAAGGAGGCACCCGATGCTGAATTAGAAGTTGTTTGTCACGGACCAGCAGTATTTATGTTAGTGAAGGATAAAACGCTGCTGGAAGATAAAATGAAAGAAATTATTGGGCGAGCCCATGTTACGTTTAAAATATGCGCCAATTCAATGCGCAGGTTAGGTGTTGATAAAAACCAGTTAATATCTCTTGCAGAAGTGGTACCTGTGGCTATGCTGGAATTATCAAAAAAACAACAGGAGGGCTGGAGCTATATTTGGGCCGGCCATTAGTAAAATTCTTCTACAAATAAAATAAAATAAGCGTTGCCCTGCTACCTTTGCAACGCAATGAGTAAAGATATTTTTAAACGATCCTCCAAACCCATAGCTGTCTGGTTATTGGTAGGCGTAGGGATGATAATGATACAGGTAATTTTAGGTGGAATAACCCGACTAACCGGATCGGGCCTTTCAATTACAGAATGGAAACCCATATTAGGATCAATTCCTCCTATGAATGAACAGGATTGGTTAGCCGCTTTTAATAAGTATAAAGCGATAGGTCAGTTTAAACAGATCAACTTCGATTTTACACTGCAGGATTTTAAATTCATTTACTTCTGGGAATTTTTTCATCGTGAATGGGGGCGATTGATTGGAATTGTTTTTGCGATTCCGTTTTTAATTTTTCTGTTTCAGAAACGCTTTCAAAAAAACATGATCATTCCGCTGATTATTTTGTTTTTGTTAGGCGCCTTGCAGTCGGTCATTGGTTGGATCATGGTACAAAGTGGATTAAATGAAGAAGATATTTATGTAAACCATATCAGACTTGCTGTTCATTTTATATCAGCACTCGGATTATTGTGTTATACTTTTTGGTTTTCCCTGAAATTACTGGTTCCCGAACGCCAACTTGTTTATCACCCTTTACTAAAAAAATATACCCTTTCAATACTTTCTATCCTTATACTTCAATTATTTTATGGAGCATTAATGGCCGGATTGAAGGCAGGGGTAGAAGCACCCACCTGGCCAGATATTAATGGAACCTGGTTGCCAATTGGTGAAGGCAGGAACCTTATCAATGACGCGATAATGGTTCAATTTATTCATCGCTCGATTGCTTATTTAATAACGGTTCTTATTGTAGTATGGTGGTGGAAAGCCCGCAGCATAAAAAAAAGTCAGTTATTTTCAAAACTGAACCTGATGCCACCCGTCTTTATTTTATTGCAGGTAATACTGGGCATATTTACAGTGCTTTATTCGCCCAAACCCCATTACCTGCTATGGTTGGGGGTTAGCCATCAGTTTGTTGGCATGTTGTTACTGATGATTTTTATAGTAATGGTTTACCTGCTCAAAGGAAAAACTTTTATACCTGCTTCATAATTCAGGAAGGTACTTTTCGTTTTAATAGTAACTTGTTGTATTAAAACGGATCGTTGACTTTGCCTGATTTATGAAGATTTTTTTAAGAGGACTCTACTTTTCTTTCCCGGTTCAACTGGTATTACTTCATCTGAAAAAGTTCCAGGTGTTATTAATACTATGGTACCTGCTGTTTAGTACCGTTAACGGAACCTTTATGAAATCTTTTGGAGCCGATTCTCTGTACCTGGCGCCAGAATACCTTGGTAATGTCAATGCAGCCGCAGCAGCTATTGTTGGAGTAGCCATTGGTATTTTTTTTATGAGTTGGAATATCACTACGTTTATTTTGTTTAGTCGTCACTTTCGTTTCCTGGCTACCACTTCAAATCCTTTTTTAAAATATTGTATTAATAACAGCATAATTCCTCTTCTCTTTCTTATTTTTTATTTTTTTAAAGCCATTCATTTTAACCTTACAAAGGAGTTACTATCTGGTGGCGAAATTGCCTTGCAGGTGTTGGGTTTTTTGAGTGGCTTAAGTGTATTGATTGCTATTTCGCTTCTATATTTTTTCAGGTACGATAAAAGTATCATTCAAAGGCTAACTCCAATTATCAGTAATCCACAATTGTTTAAGGCCCAATTCAAAAAAGGTGAAACACGATTAAATGAAAGTAGGTTAATAAAAGTTGATTGGTATCTGCGTTCACCCATAGCCGTAAAAAAAGTTCGGGATGTTTCGCATTACAGTAAGGAGTTTATTGATACCATTTTCAATCGCCATCATTTTGCTGCAGTAGTATCTATCTTTATTGCATTTATTTTTCTGGTGTTGGTTGGGTTTCTGCTTGACAATCGTTTTTTTCAATTACCTGCCGCTGCAGGAACAACTATTTTCTTTGCGATTTTAATTGCTGTATCAGGAGCATTTTCATATTTCCTTCAAACATGGAGTATCCCATTTATTATTGGATTGTTTTTAGTACTGAATATTTTATATAAATACGAGATTATTGATTCCAGTAACAAAGCCTATGGCCTTAATTATACAAACAAAAGTGAACGGCCAGTCTATAATAAAGAGTCGTTGAATGCACTTTGTACCGAAGCGAAAATGGAACAGGATAAAAAAAAACATGATTACTATTCTGGAAGCCTGGAAAAAAAAGCAAAAAGAAGATAAACCGCTTTTGTTTATTATCAATACCAGCGGTGGTGGAAGTCGCAGTGCTACATTTACGATGAATGTATTGCAGCGGTTAGATAGTTTAACGAATGGCACGATCATGCAAAAAACCTTTTTAATTACCGGGGCATCTGGTGGAATGCTGGGAGCAGCCTATTTCCGGGAACTTGACAGGCTTCGAACAATCGGGCAGCCTGTTAATCCACGCAACCGGCAATATGTAAGCGACATTGCGGGCGATTTACTGAATCCGTTGTTTTCTTCTTTTGTTGCCCGCGATCTCGCATCACCAGCTCAAAAATTTAAGGTAGGTAAGTATCAATATTTAAAAGACAGGGGTTATGCTTTTGAACAAAGATTGAATGACAATACCAGGGGGTTATTAAATAAGCAATTGGGAGATTTATTTGACGACGAAAAAAATGCCCGTATTCCCATGATGATTTTTAATTCTGTAATAACCCGCGATGGACGAAAACTAATAATTGGCACGCAACCGCTTCGTTTTTTGATGAAACCATTTTTAGATACTACACAAACAGGAAGCGTGGATCCTGATGGATTGGATTATCAGTCGTTTTTTGTTAAGCAAGATCCTATGAATCTGCGCTTACTAACGGCGATGCGAATGAACGCTACTTTCCCATATGTATTACCTAATGTTTGGTTACCAACAAAACCTGTAGTAGATGTAATGGATGCAGGATTACGAGATAATTTTGGACAGGAAACAGCCATCCGTTTTATACAGGTGTTTAATGAATGGATAAAAGAAAATACGGGTGGAGTTGTATTGCTCCAAATTCGCGACCGGAAAAC
>JBJXDV010000036.1:0-2900 GCA_046153465.1 Chitinophagaceae bacterium | reverse complement strand
TACAAATCAACGCCTTCATTTTCTCAAAAAATCTTCATAACCCTGAGGTCCCGGGTTCAAATCCCGGTCTCGCTACATGAAAATCAAGGACTTACGTTAAATCGTGGGTCCTTTGTTTTTTCTGCGTGAGGTTTGCGTGAGGTTTGCGTGAGGTTTTGCGTGAGGTTTTTGTCATTTCTTACCGAAACAAAGAATGATCAACCATAACGTTCACGTTTAGGTATTAGTGAACATTGTATTAATTTAATTACTTTTAAAAAAGAAAGAATACTATTACAAACAACGAAACCCTCCACAACCAAAAGTCTACATTGGTTTGACGACGGACAAGTATGTATGAATAAAAAAATCCTATCTATAGCATTTATTTTTATAGTCACATTAAAAACAACTGTGATTGCACAGCCTTATGCTAGATGGACAGATGTAGAATTAAAACTTAATAACGGGATTGTTCAGCGAATAATTAATTTACCTAAAGAACCAGGTCAATTTTTCACTTCTATTTATAAACCTGTTAATGGGGAGTTCGCTTATTTCCGAAATTTTAATACTGATTTTCAATTTGAAATTAATGATCAAATATATTCCGGAAAATCTACATGGGAATTAAAAGAAATTAAAACACTGACTGATAGAAAAAATGGAAATGGTGCATCAGTGGTACTAATAAGTGCTGATAAGTCAGTTGAACTAACCCTGCAATTTTTATTATATCCGGGGTCTTCTGCGATCAGAAAAAAACTAAAAATTAAAAATTTAACAAGCAGCCCGTTTAAGTTGGAATCTATTGATATTGAAAAATTCAATGTAAAAGGTGCTACTTTCTCCTGGATATGTCATGACTATGGCAGGCGACGTTCTATTGGACCTTATGATGGTAATATGCAGGATGCGCTAATCACTGTGCATAATAGTGATTGGCAACAAGGAATAGTAATTGGAAATGAAGCAGCAGGCGTATTAAAACATTCGTCGGTTTTTTGGCAGGAAGAATCTATCTGTGCGGGATTAACCCATAAAGATGCAATGTATCCGTTTAGAAAATATATTTTCCCCGGAGAAACATTTACAACACCACAGGTTTTTACGATGGTGTATAACAATCATAAAGATCCAGATGAAATGTTAAATACGGCAGTACCTGATTTTGTGAGAAAGTATATGGGCATTCGTTTATCTGAATTAGTAGAGAAGCCAACATTTGTTTACAATACCTGGGTGCCATTCAGAAAAAATATCGATGAAAAATTAATAATGCAACTGGCTAAATCTGCTGCAGATGCTGGTATGAAAGAATTTGTAATTGATGATGGCTGGGCCGATAATTATGGCGACTGGAATATTGATAAAAAAAAATTTCCTAATGGGTTAAAACCTGTTTTTGATTATATCAAATCTCTGGGGATGAAGCCCGGCTTATGGGTTAGTGTTGGCAGCGCATCTCCTAAAAGCAAAATATTCAAAGCCCATCCTGAATGGTTTGTTTTAGATCCGCAACAAATACCTTTTAATCTGCATATAGAAGATTCATCTATTGTAACGGCCTGCTTTAGTACAGGTTGGTATGATTATATAAAAGGGGTACTTAAAAAACTTACATTAGAATACGGGCTTGATTATTTGAAATTAGATTTTACCGTTGTTACAAGTCCTTATCGGTTTAATAAAAACATGTCAGGTTGTTATGCCGCTAATCATCCGATGCATAAAGACCAGCGTGAATCATTCTACGTAAACTATGAAAGGGTATGGAAATTGTTTGATGAATTACATGACTCCAAACCAAGTTTATTTATTGATTGTACTTTTGAAACGATGGGAGGATTGCAAATGATTGATTATGCGATGTTGCAACATGCAGAAGGAAACTGGTTATCGAACTTCAAAGGACCGGAGGCAAAAATTGACCTTCGCATACGTAATATAGCATGGTGGCGTTCACCGGCAATTCCATCTACAGCTTTGGTAATTGGGAATCCTGAAATGCAGGATACAGCCTGGGATTTGCATATTAAATCGTTGGCAGGTGCTCTGCCAATCATGTTGGGAGATCCCCGAAAACTTTCACCGGCAGATTTTTTAAAATATAAAAACTATGCAAATTGGTTACAGTTGATGGAAAATAAACATCAAATAATGATGTACCGGCAGGATTTACCAGGTTTTGGAGAACCCATGGAAGGAATGTGGGATGGATTTCAACGTATCAATACAGATACTAGATCCGGCGGGATAGTAGGTGTTTTCAGACAGGGTGCATTAGATACAAAACGTACCTTTTTTATAAACTACTTAGATCCTGAAAAAATATATCAAGTAAGGCAAGTGAATGGCAAAATAATTGCAACCCTAAATGGTAAAGATTTAAGGTTTAAGGGTATTGAGATTGAATTGGAAAAAGAGTATGACGGTAAACTATTTGAAATTAGTTTACTAAAGAATATCCAAAGGCAGACCTATTAATTTAATATAAACCTAGTTGAATAGTATAATTGACAATCTTACAAATCACCTACCATTAGGTAGAGAGTTTCTTGGTTTTCCATAGTAAATTTTCTATAACACGCTGTGTGAGGAAAACACCCCCTGAATTCGATTAAAATCGGCTAATTTATCAAGGCTAATAATTTCTTTGAATACTTGCTGTATTTGGTTAGTTTTAGTAGTACTTCTAATACTTAAATAAGCTTAATATATGAAAAGAAGGGAAGTTCTTAAGTCGATTGCATTATCTGGAGCAACTTTTTCATTTGCTGATTTTTCAAAGGTATCTACACCAAGTGCTCCAGCACTAAGCTTTTTTTCCATTGATGATAACAAAATCAGGTTTTCTCACTCCAAAATTCAAAAACCATTTTCTGTAACTTTTATTGCAGATACACATCTTTATTTAGATG
>JBJXDV010000035.1:0-6328 GCA_046153465.1 Chitinophagaceae bacterium | reverse complement strand
CCGGGGCTTCCAGGGAATTTCTGCCACTTTTAATTGATGCGCCATATACCTTGCTAAAACAAAAAGGTAATCGCTTAACCGGTTCAGGTATTTAAGAATTACCGGCTCCACTTCTAAACTTTCCACTTCCAACCGTACACAACAACGTTCTGCGCGGCGGCAAACACAGCGTGCAATATGCAATTGCGACGATAGGGTATGCCCTCCCGGTAGTATAAAACTCTTCATCACCGGGATAGTTTTGTTCATTCGGTCTATTTCCGATTCAATGAAACCAATATCAGTTTCTTTTAAATCGGGAATACGCATTTTGGGTTCTTTAATAGGGTCACAGGCTAAAGAAGATCCAATGGTAAACAATCGATCCTGTACTTCTAACAGGGTAGCACGTCCTTTTTCTTCGTTCAGTAAATCGCGGCAAAGTCCAATATAAGAATTCAATTCATCTACCGTACCATAGGCTTCTATTCGTAAATGCGATTTAGAAACTTTCGTTCCACCAATAAGAGAAGTGATTCCTTTATCGCCGGTTTTTGTATAGATTTTTAAGGCCATCGTTAAAAAATATTACTGATTATACATTTATATTAAGGAACATCTGGTAAAATTTTACAAATATATCCTCGCAATTAAGTTTTTGCTGACGAATTACATAAGACTAACAAATTTATTCAGGTAATAGTTGTAAAATAGAAAAGGAGAGTTTTTACTCTCCACACTTTTAACACAGGCAGCAATAATAGCTAGTTATCTGCAAAGCCGGCAATCATCGTAGGTTCTTTTCTTTTATCAGTTTCAACAATTCCATCTCTCAACCGAACTACCCGGTGCGCATGGTTTGCAATATCCTCTTCGTGTGTAACTAAAACTACTGTATTTCCACCCGCATGAATTTTTCCAAAAATTTCCATGATTTCATAAGAAGTCTTTGTATCAAGATTTCCGGTAGGCTCATCAGCCAATATTATAGAAGGATCATTCACCAGTGCCCGTGCAATAGCAACGCGTTGACACTGGCCTCCGCTCAATTCGTTTGGACGGTGGCTGCTACGGTCGGTGAGATTTACTTTGGCCAAAACTTCCATTGCTTTCTCAGTTCTCATTTTTTTACTCATTCCTGCATATACCAATGGTAATGCTACATTTTCCATTGCAGACAATCGAGGTAACAGATTAAATTGTTGAAAAACGAAACCAATTTCCTTATTTCGAACATCTGCCAAGTCATCATCAGCCATTTTACTTACATCTTTACCATTAAGCACATACCGGCCCGCGGTCGGCGAATCCAAACAACCTACAATATTCATAAGTGTACTTTTCCCTGATCCGGACGGACCCATCAAGGCTACATATTCATTCTTCATAATATCCAGTGAAATACCTTTTAATACCCTAAGCTCTTGTTTGCCCATGATATAACTCTTGCGGATATCCTCCAGTTTAATAATAAGATCCATATTGGTAAATACTATTTTTTAAATACTTGTTATTAAAAATAATACTGAAAAAAATTTAATTTGCAACAACGGAAATGAAAAAACCCTTCACTAAAATAACAGGTCCCATGCTCTTTGTTATTTACCCGGCTCTCTTTCAATCACCTTTGGAACCCTTATAAACACCCCATCGCTTTCCGGTGCATTTTTTAGAGCCTCTTCTCTGCTGATAGAACCTTGCACCATATCTTCACGAAGCACATTTACGGCATTGCTCATATGCAATAATGGTTCTACACCAGTAGTATCAAGTTCCTTCAGTTTATCAATAAACCCGATCATTTGCTGGAGGTCTTTTTTTATCACTTCCATTTCCTGTTCATTAAAGGAAAGTCGTGATAATTCAGCAAGATTTTTTACCAATTCGTTGTTCACAACCATTGTTCAAATATAAGCTATATGCCTAATGGTGGATACTGTTAGGTAAGAAGGTTGGAAAGAACGGATGTACGGCAAATTATTCCATTTTTATGGAGGCTTCCATCTATCTTTCCTTTTAAAACCTTTTACCTTTTATTATTATCTTCGCGACCGTATGACTAAGAAGAAAGAGATTGTTATGAGTGGAATTCGGCCCACTGGATTTTTGCATCTCGGTAATTATTTTGGAGCCGTTCGTAATTATGTTCGGATGCAGGATGAATATGAATGTTTTTTTATGGTTGCTGATTGGCATTCGCTTACTACCCATCCCGATACTTCAGCATTAAAAGAGAATGTCTGTAGGGTATTGGCAGAAAATATTGCATCGGGTCTGGATCCTGATAAAGTTGCGTTTTACTGCCAGAGTC
This sequence comes from Chitinophagaceae bacterium, assembly GCA_046153465.1. Lineage (GTDB taxonomy): Bacteria > Bacteroidota > Bacteroidia > Chitinophagales > Chitinophagaceae > Endoryza. Next base: position 4,038 of record JBJXDV010000035.1, on the reverse strand, counting down.
ATATTCATGAAACTGCTGAACTCTATCTTTATTTGAATATGATGGCCTATAAAGGCGAGTTGGAAAAAACCACCACTTTTAAAGACAAGGTTCGTCAGCAAGAAAATAATGTAAATGCAGGCTTGCTTACTTACCCTGTTTTACAAGCTGCAGATATTTTATTACACCGGGCAATTTATGTTCCTGTAGGAAAGGATCAGGAACAACACTTGGAAATGGCGCGTAATTTTGCGAAACGTTTTAATCGCCGGTATGGCGAGGTATTTCCCGAACCGATCGCATTTAACTTTGGAGAAGCTCTTGTGAAAGTACCGAGTTTAGATGGAGCCGGGAAAATGAGTAAGAGCGAGAACCAATTGGCAACCTTGTACCTTGCCGATACGGATGAATCGATTCGAAAAAAAGTAATGAAGGCGAAAACAGATAACGGCCCCACAAGTCAGAATGCTGTTAAACCAGATTACATAAAGAATATTTTTTTATTGATGTCGCTGGTGAGTGATCAGGAAGTACTAAAAAAATATGAAGTTGATTACAATAGCTGCACAATCCGTTATGGTGAAATGAAAAAACAATTGGCGGAAGACATGGTTCGCTTTATTGCACCCATCCGTGAAAAAACCGAAACCATCCGTAACGATTCCTCCTTTCTTAAACAGTTAATGGAAAAAGGAGCTGAAAAGGGAAGAGCAAGTGCAAAAACGACCATGAAGATGGTGCGGCAAGCAATGGGATTAAACTATTACTGACTACCCAGAGTTTATAATTGGAAGTTTTTGAGGGATTTCTTGTCTTTCATCAATGATGCATATTATTGAAACACCTTGAATTAAATACAAAACCAATTAAAATTAGCCCAACCAAACCCGTATCGTTTATTATTCTTTATCCTTAACTATTTATGAAATTTATTTATTATGTTGATTTGAAGGAATTCTATACTTTTATCAGCTTTCAAAATTTTATGAACTTTTAAATAATCCGCTACCTGGCGGAAATGGAATATGGCCAAGAGTAAAAAACCAAAACATATTGCAATAGCCGGAAATATTGGCGCTGGTAAAACTACCCTTACTGAAATGTTGAGTAAGCATTACCGTTGGATACCGCAATTCGAAGATGTAGATCACAACCCGTACTTGTTCGATTTTTATGAAGATATGCCGCGATGGAGTTTTAATCTTCAAATCTACTTTTTAAACAATCGTTTAAATCAATTATTGGATATTCAACGTGGAACGGAAACGGTTGTGCAGGATAGAACAATTTATGAAGACGCTCATATCTTCGCCCCCAATTTGCATGAAATGGGGTTAATGGGTAAAAGAGACTTTGATAATTATTTCCAATTTTTTGAAACACTGAAGTCGATGGTACAACCACCCGACCTCCTCATATATCTCAAGGCCTCCGTACCCACCATTGTAGCCCAAATACAAAAGCGGGGGCGTGAATATGAAGAAAACATTCGGCTCGACTATCTCAAACGGTTAAACGACTATTACAACAAGTGGATCGATTCTTATAAAGAAGGGCCCTTGCTGGTGATAGATATTGACAAGAATAAATTTGGCGAAAACGAAGAACATCTTGGTGAGATTATTCGCAAAATTGACTCACAATTGTATGGACTGTTTTAATTTTATTAATAATAGCTGGCCCAACAAATTTCAATTGTCAAAACTCTACTGTCAACATCTTGCTGAATACACAATTTGCACAAAAGCTGCCTATGCTAAAGGACAGCCTGGCAGAATAACGGAAGAACACTATCGAAATTAGAGTCACTTGCATCTTATTTTAACACAATAAAGTTTATGCAGGCATATATGATTCTGATCGCTATTTGTATTTTTGCATCCTCTTCTGTGTGCTCGCAAGGGCAAAACAACAACCGAAAAATAATTGAAAATAAGAAGGAAGCTAAGGTTTTTACAAAAGTGGAATCTGAATCAGGTACGAATTGGGCTGAGTGGAAAAAATATCTTGAAAAAAATAGTCTACTTACCGATTCAGAAATAGCAACTATTCCCAATGGAATTTACCAGGCCCTGATAAACTTTGTGATCGATATTCATGGCAATATCGTACAGCTAAAGCTTTTAAACGATCCCGGATATGGGCTAGGAAAGAGGGCGATTCAATTGCTAAAAAATTATACAGGGGAATGGTATCCTGCATCTCAATGTGGAAGATTTGTTAAGAGTTACAAAGAGTTGCCTATTGTATTTAAAATTAGTAATTGAAACCTTATTTGAATACAGAATATCCTCTTGTCGATTGCGATGGTGGTTATAATGAATTTTAACTAGGCTTTTATAAACTACCGGTAATGAGCATATGACTTCATTTCGTTTAGCGCTGCAATAATTCTTTTCAGCCAGGCTTCTTGTTGGTTCATTTTACGCGAATGATCTGTTTGCTGATCATAAAGCTTTTGCATTTCCTCATGTTGTTTCATCAACTCTTCATATATTTTGTTAATATCTGCGCTTGCGGTAGCTTGTTTGAATTCATAGGAGCTCAGTGCTTTTTTCAATTTACGGGCATATAATTCTGCAATATCAAAATGACCCTGTTCGTGCCCTAAAATATAATTGCTTTTTATTTTTACCCAGGAGCGCGATTTATCAAATTGGCAAGTGATTGAATACGTAAACCCCGAAGAGCCATATCCAAATTTGAAATTGATATGGGTACTGGTTAGTGCCACATTATCTGAATTATCTTGGGCCTTAGCTTCAAAATCACTCCAGGTAAGCTTACGCCCGGCATCCCAATCAATCAAGTTATTTTTTTTCTGTGTTGGTAGCACTATTAAAAAAAAGAGAAATAATGATTTCATCATATCAAAACGCAATTTATAAGCAAAGATTCGGGATAAAGTTTAAAGATTTTGCTAAAGTAAAAAGAACCCCTCATTAAAATGAGGAGTTCATAGCAAGCAAGAAAGAGAATGTTCTCTTAAATCTTTATATTATTTTAGGCGCTGCAGCCACTACATCTTCAGTAACTCCTGATGCATATTTTTTAAAATTGTCAATAAATTGCAATGCAAGTCTTCGTGCAGTAGCATCATACAAATTCTTATCGGTCCAGGTATTCCTTGGGTTTAAGAGTTCCATTGGAACTCCTTCGCAGGTTACAGGTATGGCTAATTGAAAAACCTGATCCTTCTCAAAACATGCATTTTCAAATTTTCCTTCTAATGCTGCTGTTATCAAAGCACGGGTATAGTTCAATCGCATTCTGGTACCTATACCGTAAGGGCCGCCGGTCCAACCTGTATTGATCAACCATACGTTTACTTTATTTTTTCGCAACCTTTCGCCAAGCATTGATGCATATTTCCCGGGATGCAACGGCAGAAAGGGAGCACCAAAGCAAGCACTAAAAGTAGTTTTAGGTTCTGTAACACCTGCTTCTGTTCCGGCTATTTTTGCAGTGTATCCAGAAATGAACTGGTACATTGCCTGCGAAGTGGTCAATTTAGCAATGGGAGGTAAAACGCCATAGGCATCGCAGGTTAAAAAGAAAATATTTTCAGGATTACCTCCAACAGAAGGATTGGCTGTATTAGAAATATAATCCAACGGATAAGAGACTCGTGTATTTTCAGTTATTTTGTTACAACCAAAATCAATCCTACCCGTTTTCTTGCACATTCCGGTATTTTCTACCAATGCACCCGGGCGAATGGCATTAAATATTTCTGGTTCTTTTTCTTCACTTAAATCTATGCATTTAGCATAACACCCTCCTTCAAAATTAAAAACTCCGTTATTACTCCAGCCATGTTCATCATCTCCAATCAACATTCGATTTGGATCGGCACTTAGTGTGGTTTTTCCGGTACCACTTAATCCAAAAAAAAGGGCAGTATCTCCCCGTTTTCCTCGATTGGCCGAGCAATGCATGCTCAGTACATTGTGTTGTAAGGGTAGCAAATAATTTAATACAGTAAAAATTCCTTTTTTTGTTTCACCTGTATAGCCCGTTCCAGCGATGAGTATTGTTTTATGTTTGAAAGAAATAATG
>JBJXDV010000034.1:0-16810 GCA_046153465.1 Chitinophagaceae bacterium | reverse complement strand
AATACAGGCAACGTTATGTTGATCTTATCATAAATCCGCAGGTAAAAGATACCTTTATAAAGCGCACCCTTCTCGTTAATACCATTCGTGAATTTTTAAATAGTCGTGGTGCCCTGGAAGTTGATACGCCGGTTTTGCAAGCTATTCCTGGCGGAGCGGCTGCACGACCCTTCACTACTCATCACAATGCATTGGATATTCCTTTTTATTTAAGAATAGCGAATGAACTCTATTTAAAGCGATTGATTGTTGGAGGATTTGATTGGGTATACGAGTTCAGTAGAAATTTCAGGAATGAAGGAATGGATCGTACACACAATCCTGAGTTTACTGTATTGGAATGGTATACCGCCTACAAAGATTATTTATGGATGATGGAAATAACGGAGCAATTGATAGAAAAAATTGCGCTTGCATTGCATGGCACAACTAAAGTAATGGTAGGCGAAATAGAAATTGATTTTAAAGTGCCATTTAAACGCATTTCGATTCATGACTCTATTAAAGAAAATACCGGTATCGATATCACCGATAAAAACGAAGCGGAGTTGCGGGATATATGTAAACAATTAAACATTGGTGTTCCAAACAATATAGGGATTGGAAAATTGATTGATGAAATCTTTAGTGCTACCAGCGAACATAAGTACACTCAACCTACTTTTATTATTGACTACCCAATAGAGATGAGCCCGCTTACCAAGAAACACCGCAGCAAACCCGGCTTGGTAGAGCGTTTTGAATTAATGGTGAATGGAAAGGAAATTGCAAATGCCTATACTGAATTAAATGACCCCATTGATCAGCGGGATCGATTTGAAGAGCAATTGAAATTAAAGGAAAGAGGAGACGATGAAGCAATGTTTATCGACTATGATTTTTTGCGTGCCTTAGAATATGGAATGCCACCCACTTCGGGTATTGGTATCGGTATTGATCGTTTGTGTATGTTAATGACCAACCAACCGAGCATTCAGGATGTTTTATTTTTTCCGCAGATGCGGCCGGAGCATTGATAGATTTGCAACATTATGCTTAGTAAGAATAGTTATAAAATCTTTTTAACTTCCAGATACTCCAATAGAAAGTATAGTTTGTGGAATCTTTTTTTACATAAGAACCGGGAACCATTGGCCATTTGATTTATTGCTCAGACTATTTATTTTTCGATTTAAAATAAAATTATGGTCCTCGCTTGTACATTTAATACCAAAATAAAATAGACATGACATATAAAGCGATCATGGGAATATTATTTATTACTATTGTTTATTCATGTAATAGTGATCGGGAAGAATCGGCAAATCCCTCAGAAACCTCTAATGCACTTCTTGATGATAAAAAAGACATGAGTATTGTTTCCAAAAGAAGTTATGAAGATCTGGTAGAACAACTTTATAGCGAACAGGTAGAAAAGTCGAAAGAATTACAGGATATAGAAAAAGATATTAGGGTTGTAATTAATAGTAAAGTAGAATCCCTGGCTGCTTTATTATCTTTTGACACAAAAAATAAAAACTATTATTTAGCTGCTGGTACTAAAATAAAATCGATCAGTGATTCTGCTTTAAGAAGCAAAATTACCGCTTTGCTCAATGCTAGTTCCTTTGCGTATGAAAAAAAGAGTGCAGAATCAACATTACTGATAGAATTATTAGAGAAAAAAGCAATTCCATTGGAAGACTATCATATTTTATTAAAGATCAAACAAACACTTCCCCTATTAGAAAAATACCAGGAAAAAAATCAACCTTCCAATAATCCGATTAGGGAATTAATTAAAAAATATGATCAAGTGATCGAAAAGGTTGGCCACAAAGCAACAAACTAATGCAAGTATTAATTTAAACCAATATTGATTACTATAAAAAGCCTGGTTCAACTTAATTTATTAATTACCCATAAAATAATTTCGAAAAACAGATAAGTAAGAATCGTTCGGAACGAAATGCTCCTTTTAGTATAGTGCTACCCATGAGATGTTCCTACGGGATATGAGTTCAAACTTTTTGGTTATCTAAAATTGTTCAATACGGGTAATAATTTTAAGAAGCAGTTTGAATTAATTTTAACTGTAAAAACCTTTGCCGTAGTTTTGATATTTTTTTCACAGAAAGTAATTGACAATAGCTTTAAAATCCACTTCGCCTTGCACATTAAGCATTCACATATGAATTCTAATTAACTAATTTTAATAGCTTCTAAATAGTATTTTTTTATTGACAATTCACTATTCACAATATGCGAAACCTGGCTATATTAATTTTTGATGACGTAGAAGTGCTCGACTTTGCCGGGCCTTTTGAAGTGTTTAGCGTTTGCGGCTTAAGAAGTGGAAATACAAAACCATTTAATGTATATACAGTTGCAGAGAAGGAGTTGATTGTTGCAAGAAATGGATTAAAAATTATTCCACATTATTTATTGAATAATTGTCCTGTGCCTGATATAGTTCTTATACCTGGTGGCGGCGGCACCCATTCAGATGGCACTCCTTTTGGCAGTAGAAAGGAAATGCTCAATGAAACGCTACTGGATTGGATCCGTCAAAAAAATAAAACTGCTGAAATACTTTTATCGGTTTGTACCGGTTCATTATTACTGGGTAAGGCAGGATTGTTAGAAGGATTATCGGCCACCACACATTGGAAAGCAATGGAAGCAATGAAGGAAGCTGCACCAAATACCATTTTATTTCCAGATAAGCGATGGGTTGACAATGGTCGAATTATATTATCGGCAGGAATTTCCGCTGGCATTGATATGTCATTTTATGTAATCAGTAAACTGTTAGGAAAAAAGGAAGCAGATGAAACAGCTTCCTATATGCAATACGATTATTGGAAATGATGAATTTAATGATGACGGATAAAGTTTCATCGAGCCAGAAATGTAATTTGCTTTTTTCTAATATACTATACTTCTTCGGTGAGGGTGATAATAATAGGTCATTTTTAAAATAGGCGCTACAGTGTTTATCCGATAATCCCCATTTTTTTCATTAAGAAGGAGGCGCTTAATTTGGTACACACCCCTTCTTTTATTTTGTAATCGAACTTCAATTCATTGTTGATAATTTCAGATTCAAAACAATTATTATTAATGTAAACAGGATATTCAATAGCAAGCTCACCAACAGAAAGATCGTGCGTGGCTATAATACCACAGGCTTTACTCGCAACTAATTTATGAATAAGCCCAACAGTACCCCCATGTTTATCATTGCTATTAGTGCCCCGTAAAATTTCATCCAAAATTATAAATGTTTTATTGCCTGCGTTTAAATGACTTATTATCGTCTGTAATCTTTTTAATTCTGCATAAAAAAACGATTCGCTGTCCTGCAGTGAATCGGTGATGCGCATACTTACGTATACATCGTACGGAAAAAAAGTAAACGTCGTGGCGCAAACGGCTGATCCGGCTCTTGCCAGCAATAAGTTTATGCCCAGGGTTCTCAAAAAAGTACTCTTCCCCGACATATTCGAGCCGGTTAGTACTACAAATTTTTTCTCCAGAAAAGAAATATCATTGGTTATTCTTTTCTCTTTTCTTATCAGGGGGTGACCCATTGAAATGGTTGTTAGATCTTCTTTAGCAGTAACAGTTGGAATAGTAAAATCCGGATTATTAAAATAAAAGCATGCGAAACTACTCAACGATTCTGCCTCACCTATTAATTGTAACCAATTCATTAAATGTGTTCGGTGAGTTGCTCTCCATTTATCCAATATAAAGAGGACATGTACATGGTAAAGAAAAAAGCCATTTAATAAGGGACTTATAAAAATATTAAAAACATAATCGAGCTGATCAAAATAGGAAGCCAGGTTCTTTATAGAACTTGAAGCCCAAACAGTATCTTTTTTCAGGCCCTGTTGTAATTTCAACAGAATTGGCGCCTTAAATGATTCTTTTTCTAACAATACTAATTGATCTGAAAACTGCTTAAGTGTTTTATTAATATCACCCGATAATGAAATAGTTGACATTATACTTCGTGCAAATGAAAATGCAATTCCTAAATTCAAAACAACTAATAATCCAGTAATCGTTTTGAACAATTCTGTTCCTGTAATAAAAAAAAGCGTTCCCATGATGATGGCTAACGCTGGAAAAATTAATAATACATAATAATGGAAAGGCTTTTTAAAAACAGGTTTATTCGTTAACCAACCGGTAAGCCGGTCTAATTTTTTTTCTTCGCTGGAATGTAATAGCCCGGCCGCCTGCAGACGTTGCCGAAATGAAATTATCTTATTTAATTCGGTTATTGCTTCTTGCCGTTGCTCAAGAACGGAGGTATCTGGATGAAGAAGTGCTTGGGCAAGCGTAGTTCTTCCAAAGCTGGTAGTGGTGCGATTGATAAAACCATACAAAGAACTTTTTCCAAATAAATCGAGGTCGTAGGAATAGGGATGATGTGGGTCTATATACTCATTACCCTCTTCATAGGGTGAAGGTTGGCCGTTTAATAGATTAATTTCTGTTTGATTGATTTGAACAATGGCCTTACACGTGTCGTACTGTTTTTTTGTTTGATCGTATCGTCGGATTAGATACAAAAAAATACCTAAAAGAATAATTGACAATACCAGCAGCAATGAACGATCGGTTATAAAAAAATAATAGCCGCAAACAATTCCTGCAATAAACGAAATCAATCTGATAGTGCTTAAGAAAGATAATTTGCCTTTTAATTTATTTAATTCCAGGGTATGAAGAGAGAGTAATTGCTGATAAGTTGATAGTGGCATGGAGATTTAAATTGTTGAAGCTGCTAAATTTTAATGTTCATGGAATTTATCTAACGGTAGAAATATAAACGACGAGGTACAACGCTCTATTGATTAATCATCTAATTTATACCGGGCATTTTTCGTGATAATTCACCAATTCAATCGGTGTTTTTTCAAATTCAAATCCAGCATAGTTGCTAACAATTTCGTTCAATACTTCATCAATTTCTTCTACTAATTTTAATGTCACTAATTTATTTCGGTATTCTTTAATATTGGGCAATCCTTTCAGGTAATTGGCATAATGCCGGCGCATTTCATTAATGCCTACTATCGGATTTTTCCATTCAACACTTTTGTACAAGTGTTTGCGACATACGGCAACTCTGTCTTCTATTGTTGGTGCAGGTAAATGCTCGCCTGTTTTTATAAAATGTTTTATTTCATTAAAGATCCACGGATAACCAATAGCGGCCCGCCCAATCATAATTCCATCTACACCATACCTGTTTTTATATTCCACCGCTTTTTCTGGCGAATCAATATCACCATTACCAAATATGGGAATATGAATACGCGGATTGTTTTTCACTTTTCCAATAAGGGTCCAATCGGCATTTCCCTTATACATTTGTGTTCTCGTTCTTCCATGAATGGCAAGAGCTTTTATACCTACATCCTGTAAACGCTCAGCAACTTCTTCAATATTGCGGGTATTATCATCCCAGCCTAATCTTGTTTTAACGGTAACAGGTAATGAAGTAGATTTTACAACAGCGGAAGTAAGCCGCATCATTAAATCAATATCTTTTAATACGCCTGCTCCCGCTCCCCGTAACGCTACTTTTTTTACCGGGCAACCGAAATTGATATCAAGTAAATCAGGATTGGTTACTTCCACAATTTTTGCGGCAAGCGACAAACTTTCTTCATCGCCTCCAAATATTTGAATACCTACGGGCCTTTCATATTCAAAAATATCCAGCTTTTGTCTGCTTTTGATAGCATCCCTTATTAATCCTTCGCTGCTGATAAACTCTGTATACATCAAATCTGCACCCTTGTCTTTACAAACCGCCCTAAACGGTGGATCACTTACATCCTCCATCGGAGCAAGCAGCAACGGAAACTCGGGCAATGATATGTTAGCGATGTTGGGCATAAGGTTATACTACTGATTCAAGCTGCCTATTGCAAATAAATTACTAAACTTAAAGCGTTTTACCATTGAAACTATCTTTTATGATGATAGGCATAATAGCGATTCAAATCCTGTATCATTTATCTGCTTTTCCTTTATCTTGCAGTTTGCAAATTTACAAATTAAACAGCAGTTTTACCAGTTATGTACGATCATTTACGCATACGCTCATCCTGGAAACAATTATTAGTTATCGTACTGGTTTTTTTGCCACAAATGCTGTTATTATTGCTGAGTTTAATGGTTGGGAACGAATCCGATGCCGTAAATGCAACCAATAGTTTGTCGTTAATGACGCTGAAATGGTTACAGGCTTCTTCCTCTTTATTATTTTTTTTACTACCTGCATTTTTATTTGCAGTATTTGTATTCCGCGGTAAATATTTCTATTTTCTGGGAATTAAAAAGGCTGTTAAACAAAATATGTATGTGCTTGCTGCCTGTTGTATTTTATTTTCATTTCCATTTGTTTTTTGGTTGGGAGAAGCAAACAGACTTATTCCCTTACCTGAATGGATGACAAAATTGGAACAGAATACCGGTAAGCAAATGGAAGCATTCTTAAAAGTAAGTAACTGGTATGATGTACCTGTTAATGTTTTTATTATAGCCCTATTGCCTGCAATTTGTGAGGAATTATTTTTTAGGGGAGCACTTCAGCGGGTAATGATCTATGTTACTAAAAGCCCCTGGGCAGGTATAATAATCGGTGCTATCTTATTTTCTGGGCTACACCTTCAATTTGCCGGATTTTTACCCAGGATGTTTTTAGGGATTATTTTAGGAATACTTTATTGGTACAGTGGAAGCCTTTGGACAAGTATAATTGCCCATTTTATTTTTAATGCTACACAGGTATTGGTAGTGTCCTATATTCCGAAATATATCAACACTAATCCTTCCCTTCCGGTATTCACCGGATTAATAAGCCTTTTGGCGGTAGGGGCTATTCTCTATTTTTATAGAAAGCAATCCTCTCTTACCTGGTCAAAAGTGTATGAAACAAATGAGTTAAATCAGTATAACGAGTTTATAGGTTAGTTATCTTACCTACATTTACTACTTATATTTTTCCATGGCGTTTAACAAAGCCGTTTTTAAAACAAGAACTCTTACTGCTACCGTATTTGCAATAGTAATGCTAACGGGGTTGCTCTGGAATCATTGGACCTTCTTTATACTTTTCACTATTATTCATATGGGGTGCTGGGTTGAATACCAGAAGCTGTTATCGCTAATAGATCCGAACTATAAACAAAAAAGTACGATACACCGTTATGGAATAATAGCAGTTGGCTGGTCGTTAATGTGGTTTTTCACCAATGGAGCTTTTGAAATTTTTGGATTCAGGCTTTATACCGTTGGGTGGTGGTGGCCCTTGATTTTTGTAACAGTTTTGCCATTGATTGATTGGTTGTTGGTACGGAAAGTATTACCCAAGAATATGGCTTATAGTATTTTCGGACTAATTTATATTTCATTATCCTGGGGCCTGATGATTAATCTGAGATGTTTGGGGATGATTCAAAAGGGAGGAGATTCGTATAGCGATTTTTTTGCGTTCGCTCTTCCCTGCACGCTGATCTTTTCTATTTGGATTAATGATACGATGGCCTATGTAGTAGGATCTTTTATTGGCAAAACACCATTGTCAAAAATTTCACCCAAAAAAACATTGGAAGGTACCATTGGCGGCGCTGTGCTTGCGGTGTTGATAGTTGGATTGATTGCAAAGGGTTTGGATATGGATTTTCTGCAAGCGACTGTTATTGCATTGATTGCTTCTGTTGCAGGTACAATGGGTGATTTGTTTGAATCTAAATTAAAGAGGCTTGCCGGAGTCAAAGACAGTGGTAATTTTATGCCCGGCCATGGAGGATTTTTGGACCGCTTCGACTCTTTATTAATCGCAACTCCAATGGTGTGGTTATACATTAAACTCTTTGTACAGTAATTTTTGAATGGAATAACCTTTCAACCTTTCCTTACATTTGTAATTCAACATTATTCAATGACCATTCACAAAGAAGGCTACAAAACAATTCTCATCGCTGCTGTTATCTTTGCCCTGATTAATCTGGTTTCATTTCAATTTTTAAGTTATCAATGGCCCTTGTTGAGCTGGCTTATTTTTTTTGGCGCATTAGCTTTATTCCTTTTTATAATTTCTTTTTTCAGAATACCTAAACGCGTACTCACTACCGGGGATCAATTAATTATTTGCCCTGCCGATGGGAAAGTGGTGGTCATAGAAGAAATAATTGATCAGGAATATTTTAAAGATAAGCGGATTCAGGTTTCTATTTTTATGAGCCCGGCCAATGTACATCAAAACAGGAACCCGGTAAGTGGAGAAGTCACCTATAATAAATATCATAAAGGAAAATATCTTGTTGCATGGGACCCTAAATCTTCTACGGAAAACGAGCGCCATTCAATCGTTATTAAATCTTCCTTCGCAGAAATTTTAGTAAAACAAATTGCCGGAGCAGTTGCCAAGCGTATTGTTAACTATCTAAGTGTAGGCCAAAAAGTACAACAAAGTGCTGAATATGGTTTTATAAAATTTGGAAGCAGGGTAGATGTGTTACTTCCACCAGGTACAAAAATTGCAGTATCCTTGAACCAGGCAGTAAAAGGAGGAGTAACCGTATTGGGAGAGTTTGTATAGGTAAAATTACATATAATTCTTTTAGTGTGTTCTTCTGCGATATCCAAATTAATTAAACGGGCAATAATCTCTACCCTAAAATATTTCCTTTAATTGTTCTAAAGAACTTACTTCATAGGTTGGGGTAAAATCTATTTTCTTATCAATGTGATTTACAAAAACCTGGTCAATACCAGCATTCATGGCCCCTTTAATGTCTACTTCAGGGTCATCTCCAATCATAATACTATGATGTGGATCGGCCTTTGCTTGCTGCAGGGCATAGTCAAAAATTTCTTTATGGGGTTTTAAACTATTGCTTCCTTCACTGGTTATTACTTCCATAAAATATTTATCGATGCCTGAATATTGTAATTTACTATGCTGCGTATTTTCGAAACCGTTAGTAATTAAGTGAAGGCAATAATTTTTTTGTAGAAGATAATCAAGTGTATCGGTAGCGCCAGGAAATAAAGCAGTTCGTGTAGGAAGAAGGTCTAAAAATAGAACAGCCATTTCCTTTGCCAAGTTTTCATCACCAATTTTAAAATCAAGAAGCGTTAACCAAAAACGCTTCCAGCGTAATTCATCTACTTTAATAAAGCCCTTCCGGTATCGTTCCCACATTTTTTCATTGTGTTCGAGATAGTTTTTATGAAAGCGGTCGAAATCATGAACACCTTTTTCTTTTAAATGCATTGAATGGTATAACTCGCCCAGTGTTAAACGGCTATTGGTTTCAAAATCCCATAAGGTATGATCAAGATCAAAGAAAAGATGTTTATACTTCATGAATGCAATGTACAAACTTGTGAAAATAAAATAGCCTCCGTTACGGTTAAAGTGTTGCAGTAACCTATAGTAAAACCCAAATAAATTTGCCATGCTGCAATAAATAGGCGGGAAGGGGTGTAGATTTGATATCGATTTCTGGCTAAATTTTTTTTATGAATATTATTATTACAGGTGCATCCCGTGGTTTTGGAAAAGCAATTGCTGAACAATTTGCAGCACATGGGCATACTCTTTACTTAGGCGCCCGTAATATAAAGGGGTTAAACGAAGCTGCATCCTCTCTTCGATCTCATTATCCCGGTTCCAGCATTCATACCAAAGCCAACGACCTTGGTAATAGAAGTGGCGTGGAAGATTTTGGTCAATGGATTAATGATAGCAAAATCAATGTTGATATTCTTATTAACAATGCGGGTTCTTATGTGCCGGGAAGTGTACACAACGAACCCAATGGATCGCTTGAAAAAATGTTGGATATTAATTTATATAGCGCCTACCACTTAACCCGAAAATTATTGCCGGCAATGATCGAAAAAAAGCAAGGTCATATTTTTACGATATGCTCAATTGCTTCTTTGCAAGCCTATAACAACGGAGGAGCTTATAGTATTAGTAAGTTTGCTTTACTGGGATTTAATAAAAATCTGCGTGAAGAAATGAAGCCCTATGGAATAAAAGTTACTTCAGTAATACCAGGCGCTGCTTACACCGATTCCTGGATTGGAAGTGGCGTAGATCCTAAACGAATTATGGAAGCATCCGATATAGCCAAAATGATTTATGCTTCTTCTCAACTTTCGCCACAGGCATGCCCCGAAGAAATAATTTTACGACCTCAATTGGGAGATTTATAAAACCAGTAGGTTAATTCCTATTTTAAGGTGCTAAACGATTCCTTCTAATAACAAATAATGTACTATACTATTTTTTTGCCAAGGCAAGCAGGGCTGAATTTTTTGTACTATAGTGAACGGTTAGAAAACATTGCCTTACAGGACGAAGAGGCCATTCGATTTTTGATAGGTTGGAGCGGGTATGGCTTTACATTATTTTTCAATAAATAAATGCTTGCGAATATAAAATTTTTGAAAAGCATACGAAACGTTCCGATGGGACGTAGAGCCGGTGTTACTAAATTGTCTACCCACGAGACATCCTTACAGGACAAAGGAGCCATTTGATTTTTGGTATGTTGTCGTGAGTATTTTTCTTGGATTTTATTTCAATAAATAAAGGCCTGCTCAAAATCAAGTTCCTGAATACACTAAATAAAACTTTTAATGTATCCTGAATAAACTGGCGAATAGAACATAGAAATTTTAAAGAACTGCCGGTAGCTTTTGTTCCATCGGAACAGTTTGTGGGTAGAAAATTAGTTAGTGAGATTCATAGCGTTCCATCGGAACGCCTCGTGCTTGTAGTAAGATTTGAGGTTAGTATGAAACGTTCCGATGGAAAATAGGGCTGCTCTGTTTTCATTGATCCACCCACGGGACATTGCACGATGGGGCAAAAAATACAGATGATTTGATCTCTTTACTATTTTTTTTTGTCTGGCACTTCAAAGAAGAATTAGCCAACCATTACTATTACAAATTGATCTTTATTTTGCAAGGGCTTTTCCAAATAATAATGCTCTAAGGCTCCAACTACTTATTTTCAATGAGCGAATCGTAGTTTAATCTGTTTATGCCTAACAGAAAATGCTCAACACTTTCTTGAATAACCGTTTATCCCTTTAACCCTCATTTAACTAAAACAAGTTAGGTACTACCCAAATGGGTAAATTACATTTGCATTGATAACCTCCTTTTTTGTTTAACCGATATATTATAAGACCATTACGTTACATATCACTTACTTTATTCGTTACAATTTTTTTGCTGCCATTGCAGGCGCAGGTTAAATTTTATGCGATAGCCAGCGAAGGGCCGTTTATTCCCGGAGAGGCATTTCAGGTGCAGTATGTTGCAGAAGGTGCGCGGGATATTCAGCAATTTACAATTCCATCATTCAAAAATTTTTTAGTACTGGATAGTTTTGATAGTAAAAGTACTTCTATACAGTCGCCAGGTTTGAGAATGACAGAAGTCTATTCTAAAATCGTAGTGCTTTCGGCAAAAAAAGCAGGGAGGTTCATATTGCCTGCTGCTGTTGCTTTGATTGATGGAAAAAAGCGGAGGACCGAAGAATTAAAAATTGATGTAGTCTCTAAAAGAACAATACCAGTAAATACTGTTGAATCCATTGAAGAAGTTGAGGTAGAACAAAATTCTCAATTAAGGGAAGGAGAAGATATTGACAAGAAAATAAAAAAGAATCTTTTTGTAAAAGCGAGTATAAATAAGAATAGTTGTTATGCAGGTGAAACTGTAATGCTTACTTATAAAATGTATTCGCGTTTAGATGTAAGTTCTCAAATACTCAAGCGTCCATCTTTAACCGGTTTAAGTATTTTGGAAATGGAAGACAGTTATGATGGAAAACCGACAATCGAAAAAATTGGGGGAGTACTTTATTATGTGAACCTTATTCGTAAGGTGCAGGGATTTCCGCTGCAAGCGGGTATTATTCCTTTAGATAAGGCGGAAATTGCGAGTACGGTGCATTTTGTAAAAGTTAATGAACCAAAAGACCGAAGTACTTCGGATCGGCGGTTAACCTATAGTTTATTTGATTATCCGGTTACGCTTACCAGTGCTCCGTTGAGTTTAGAGGTGAAACCCTTGCCAACGAACAATCAACCCCAAAATTTTTTGGGGGCTGTGGGAGATTTTTCATTACACATAGAAGTAGCGGCAAAAGAAATACATGCGGGTGATCTGACTAAAATTCGCCTGATTATTAAAGGAACAGGCAATCTTCCCTTATTGGTTCCACCCTTGGTGCAATGGCCCAATGGTGTAGATACAGCAGAGCCGGAAGTAAAAGAGGAATTTGACCGATATGTGTTTCCGTTGAAGGGTATAAAAATATTTGAATATTCCTTTACCGCCCCCGATACCGGAATGTATACCATACCATCTATTGAATTAGTTTATTTTAATACCGCTACCCGTTTATACAATACCAGTAGAACGGAGCCTTTAAAAATGAAAGTAATTGCTGCGCCTGAACGAAAAAAATTATCGGAACAGCAATCACTACCTGCTATAGACGAAGAACGAATTCCCCGCGAGAGATATTGGTTTGGGGTACTTGTGTTGCTGATTGCCGGATGGATCGGCTTCCAGTTTTGGCGATCTAAAAAAGTAAAAACTGCCGGCAAAATTGATCAGGGTATCGTTAATCCATATAAAGAGTCCGACTATTCCACCCTGTTAGAGCAGGCAACAGTTGCTTTAAACAACGAAAATAGTTCATTGTTTTATCATGAAATAGAGCAATCCATATGGAAATTGACAGCCCAATATTGCGCTATCCTTCCGTCTGGATTAAATAAACAAAATATTAGTTTGGTATTGAAGGCAAAAGGAATTTCAGATGAAACGATTAATTCGCTGATCGAAATTTTGAATAGATGTGAATGGGCTTTGTATGCACCCCGGCATGAACAAAGCGACGCTCAAACCGTTTTAACGAAAACACAAGAGTTATTTAAAAAAATAACCTCTGCCTGAATTTATAAGTGATTAATTTATGAATTGAAGTATCATTAATCAACACATCTCCTGTTACAGCATCACCCTTAAACAGTTTTACTAAAACATAGATAACTATTAATAGCGCTGGTAGTAAAGGGATAAACGCAAAGATCGTTTTAGTATGTCGGTATAATGCATCCCAGTTGTGCGCCATCAGCAATACAATGCCTAATCCTACTAATAAAGAACCAACTACTCCAAATACTAAAACAAATCGATTGGGAACCGGTTCTTTATTGTGTTCATACCAGCGCTGAATGTTGCCAGCTATTTCGGGATTTATTATTTCAGCTTCAATAAGATCTTGGAGATCGGAGCGTATTGATTTGGCCATTAGAGATGGATTATTACTAAATATTCGTTTTTACGGGCAGATAAACAAAAAACAATGCAGGTCATAAATTTACTCCGAAAATTTATAACCTACCCCCCTTACCGAATGGAAGTAATGCGGATTGCGGCTATCTTCTTCAAAATACTTCCGGAAACTCAAAATGAAATTATCAATCGTTCTGGTGGTAGGATAAACGTTGTAACCCCAAACAGCCTGCAATATTTTTTCGCGGGGTACTACTTCATTTTTATTTTCAATAAGTAATTTTAAAAGCATCGTTTCTTTTTTGCTTAATTGTATTCGTTCTCCGTTTTTAGTAACTGCCTCCTGTGCTTTAAAGTTGATACTGTTTTGGCCAAAACCAAAGGAATCGCCTGTATTGTCTTTTTCTGTAAGTTTCTTATTTTTCTCAATTAGTTTTTGTACGCGCAACAAAAGTTCTTCAAGGTTAAAAGGTTTTGTCAAATAATCATCAGCCCCTTTTTTTAGACCCAGTACCCGATCGGCACTTGTATTTTTTGCACTTAAGATTAAAATTGGTACTTCATTATTTTGTAGGCGAATATTTTCAGTAACGTGAATGCCGTCAATTTCCGGGATCATAATATCTAATACAACCAAGTCAAAATACTCAGCCTGTATTTTTTGAATAGCAGTATATCCATCATAGGCAGAACTCACTTCGTAGCCTTCCAGTTCAAGATTAAGCTTGAGTGCCTCATGCAAATTCTCTTCATCTTCTACTAATAATATGGAAAGCTTTGTGTTCATAATCATTATCGCTGTTTAAAGCTAACTGTAAAAATACAGCCTGAAGGATGATTGTCTGTCATGTAAATGTCGGCATTATGATCGTTAGCAATTTTTTTACAAAGATAAAGTCCCAGTCCGGTACCCTTCGCAGTCCGTGTAGATTCATTGCCAATGCGGTAAAATTTTTCAAATATTTTTTTCTTTTCATCAATGGCAATACCTGAACCCATATCTGAAATTTTCAAGATAATATGTTGATTATTTTTTTGTAAACTGCAATACACGGGGCTATTTTTAGGTGAATATTTAAGAGCATTTTCAAGCAGGTTATTCACGAGTATGGTTAGTAAAAATGAATCTCCGGTAATTTCCAGTTCATTCGCAATTTCTGAAGGCCAGTTTCTTTCGGGAAACCTTATGCTAAAATCCTGAACACAATTTTTTACCAGGTCAGATAAATTTAATTCCTCTTTTTCTATTGTTTCTTTGTTGCTTTCAAGTTGGGAGGAGATTAAAATATTATTGGTTAGGGTATTTAGCCTGTTTGTTTCCTGCAGGGTCATTAGCAATAGTTTTTGCCGGCGTGGCTCATCTAATTGATGTTTTTGAAGTGTCTCCAGATTTAATTTAGCTATGGCAATGGGAGTTTTTAATTCGTGGGTTACTGCCATCATAAAATTCTGTTGCTGTTGATTGGTGCGTAATTGACGCCGAACAGCACGGTAAACAAATAACGCTCCAATAAGAATTAAACCCAAAAAAGTAATTCCTTCACTGATAAATTTAGTACTGTTTCTTTTGCGTTCGTTTTCGATTTGAGCGATAGCCTGGTTACGTTCAGAAGAGTTTTGGGCCGGGGAATTTTTAATGAAAAGTTCCTGCACTTTAACGTTGGCCATATCCCTATTTTGTTTTTCAAGAGAAATAAACCACCACACCAATGCGGCTATTATATAGAGAAGTAATATCCAGTAAACAATAATGGCCCTGTCTAATTTTTTTTTGGTAGAAGCGTCCATTTTAATAATTATTAATCCACTACTTTTTCCAAGCGTATACCCGCATTCATAATATTTGCCAATGGATCTTCGCGCATGATCTGTTGAAGGGTAAACGTATACTTTCCAGGTTTTGAAAATTTTACCGGGTTAGCGTCAAGTAAGATACGATGTTCAAAAATATCATCCATGCCTTTACCCAGCCATCCTCTTTCATCGGTAGCCAGCGTAAGAGTGCGTCTGTTTACGTATGCACTATCGCCCGGTGGCTGAATACTTACGGCAAGCCAGATATTTTTATATCTATACGCATCTGTATGCCTTATAACTACATAAATACGATACGAAGAAATAGTATCGGTAGTAACTTCAAAATTTATGATAGGTGTAAAACCAGTACTCCATTTCTGATTGGGGATTGCAATGTTTTTTTCAAATATACCTATTGGAATAGTACAGGCATTGAACAAAACCAGGATAATAAATACGATGGGAATGAATTGCTTCAAGTTGATTATTTTTTACAAAAGTAATCAGGAACAGATTATTAAAGTACATTCAATATTTGCTCCTTTGCTTTTTCAAGCTCATCTTTCATGAGTACCACGCATTTTTGAATAGTAGAATCATAGGCCTTTGCACCAGTAGTATTGATTTCTCTGCCAATTTCCTGTAATACGAAAGAAAGCTTTTTACCCTTTCCTTCTCCGTTTTCGGTAAGGATTGCCCGAAAATACTCGCAATGGTTTTTTAAACGAACCTGCTCTTCGGTAAGATCAATTTTTTCTATATAATAAATTAGTTCCTGTTCAAGCCGGTTTGGATCATAATTTTCTTTTCCTGTATTTTCTTCCAAAACTTTTATAAGCCCTTCTTTAATTTTTTGTTTACGAAGGGGTTCTAATTTTAACACTTCTTCCTGTTGTAATTGTATATTGGTAATTCTTAACAATAATTCCTGTTCCAGTGAACGGCCCTCATCCAGGCGATGCATATTGAGGTTATCAATAGCGGTATCCATGATTTTTTTAAAATCCTTCCATTCGTTATCAGTTAGTGTTTCGCCGGTGGGCGTTATTACTTCCGGCAATTTCAGCAAAGCACTTAATACCTGTGAAGCATCAAGGTTTAGTTCTTTCGAAAGTTCTGCAATAGGTTTATAGTAAGCTTTTGCAAGATTAATATTTATACTTACTGGTTTAGCGCCCCCGCTTTCTTTAAGACTTATCGAACAATCCACCGTACCCCTATTTAATTTTTCTGAGAGTAATGCTCGTATTTCAAATTCGAAAGGTTTTAGAAAGGCAGGCATTTTTAGAGAGAGGTCGAATTGTTTTCCATTCAGGGATTTAATGTCGATGAGGAAGGTTTTATCGCCAGCGTTCTGCTCTGCTCTTCCAAATCCTGTCATTGATTTTAGCATAATAATTTTGAATTTGGTGCAAAGTAAGGAATAGTTTGAAGTTCGCCCGTGTTCATATTATAGTGTTTCTCCAATGAAAAATTCAATATGCGTATAAATAAAAGATAGATTGGCTATAAAAAAAATCTCCCGGAGAACCGGGAGATTTAATATGTGGATGGGTTAGTAAATACCATGAAATAAATTTCCTTACACAATATTAAATATATTTTCTACCATATGAAAGAATAATTTAAAAAATTTATTCACATTTGGTAAATGAGTTGTGGAAAA
>JBJXDV010000033.1:0-4670 GCA_046153465.1 Chitinophagaceae bacterium | reverse complement strand
TCTTCCGATCTATCGGAGTTGTTTTTTTTTGACGATGCTGGTTTTTTTATTGTTGCAATTACTTTATCAGGAGTAATTGTTTTTATTTTATTATTTTCTAATTCTTTCTCACGCTTAACCAGGAACGGTTCTTTATAAAAATCGGAGGTTATCACCCTTCGTAAGAAAACTGTACCGCGACCACAATTTGAAGAATCTCTTAAATTCATACTGGTATAGGTTCCTTCAAGAAATTCTTCATCGCCCGATTTAGAATATTGTAAAAAATAAGTCATAATGCATGCATCACTCACCCCCGACATTCTAACTTCGATCAATTTCAATTCTTCCATCAATACCTTTTTGCTTTTTATATTGAAGGTACCTGAGGCGCTTGCTTTACCATAAAATATTGTTGAAAGATAAGAGTACGTTACGCCGTCAAAGCGATTGCTTTTTAGATCAACCTGAACTTCCAGTTTATACCGGTTGCTGTTCACAGCTACTTTATTTCCATCCTCGGTTGTCATATACTCAACCTGGTTAAAATATCCTCTCCAAATACCTGTTATATCCTGTGAAAATCCAGAAACTGCGATCAGACAAAATACAATTGATAAAAATTTCTTCATATTCTTTATATACACGAGGCAAATTAATTATTTTAAATTAAATACGATAATAATCGTAAGCGGCTGTTGGGAAAACTTCGTTAAATTTGCCATTCAGAAAATTAACTGCGATAGTTCAAATTTATGATGAAGATCACTTTCCCAGATGGTGCAATTCGAGAATACAACGACGGCACTTCCGCCCTGGAAATTGCAAAATCAATAAGTGAAGGGTTAGCCCGAAAAGTTTTAGCCGCATCGGTGAACAATGAAGTTTGGGATGCAAGCCGTCCGATTGAAAAGGACAGTCAATTGAAGTTATTAACCTGGGATGATAAAGAGGGTAAGAATACCTTTTGGCATTCATCTGCGCATTTAATGGCGGAAGCTGTTGAGTTTGTTTTTCCCGGAACAAAATTTTGGGTCGGGCCTGCCACCGAAAACCCAAAAGGATTTTATTATGATATGGACCTTGGTGATAAAAAACTTACAGAAGAGGATTTGCAGTTACTGGAGAAAAAAATGAACGAGCTGGCCAAAAAAAATAGTAATTACCTGCGGAAACAAATGCCCAAAGCTGAAGCGATCAGTTATTTTACTGCGAAAAATGATGAATATAAATTGGATTTACTTCAAAATCTTTCTGATGGAGAAATTACTTTTTATTCGCAGGGAAATTTTACAGATCTGTGCCGAGGCCCCCATATTCCACATACCGGGCTAATCAAAGCGATTAAACTTACAAATATCGCCGGAGCTTATTGGAAAGGTGATGAAAAGAATAAACAATTAACGAGATTATATGGCGTAACCTTTCCTTCTCAAAAAGAGTTAGACGAATACCTGCAATTACTTGAGGAAGCAAAGAAAAGAGATCATCGGAAATTGGGAAAGGAACTGAGCATTTATACAATGGATGATGATGTTGGCCAGGGATTAATTTTATGGTTACCAAATGGTACAATTATTATCGAGGAGTTGGAAAAATTAGCGAAAGAAACTGAACAGGCTGGTGGATATAAACGGGTGGTTACACCCCATATAGCAAAGGAAAGTATGTACATCACCAGCGGGCACCTCCCTTACTATGCAGATAGTATGTATCCTCCAATGGAAATGGATGGCGAAAAGTATTATTTGAAATCCATGAATTGCCCCCACCATCATAAAATATTTGCGGCAGAGCCAAAGAGTTATCGTGATCTTCCATTTCGAATTGCTGAATATGGAACTGTTTACCGTTATGAACAGAGTGGCGAATTATTTGGTCTTATGCGTGTGCGGTGTATGCATATGAATGATGCGCATATCTATTGCACAAAATCTCAATTCGAGCAAGAGTTCCGGGCTGTAAATGAAATGTATCAGAAATATTTCAAAATTTTTGGTATCGATAAATATGTGATGAGATTGAGTTTACATGCTCCTGAAAAACTAGGTAAGAAATATGTTAATGAACCTCAACTATGGATTGAAACAGAAGCAATGGTTCGCCAGGTTTTGATAGATTCCAATATCCCTTATGTAGAAGTAAAGGATGAAGCCGCATTTTATGGGCCTAAAATAGACGTTCAGATTTATAGTATTATTGGAAGGGAGTTTACATTAGCTACCAATCAGGTAGATTTTTCTCAGGGCAGAAGCTTTAAATTGGAATTTATTAATCAGGATAATAAAGCAGAAACTCCACTTATAATTCATCGGGCACCCTTAGGAACGCATGAGCGTTTTATTGGATTTTTATTGGAACATTATGCTGGTAAGTTTCCTTTATGGCTTTCGCCGGTGCAAGTAAAAATTCTGCCTATTAGTGATAAATTCCTTCCCTATGCACAAAGTATTTTGCATAAACTGAAAAATGCGGATATTCGTGCTGAGGTTGACGACCGCAATGAGAAAATCGGTAAAAAAATTCGGGATACTGAATTAATGCGAGTACCTTATATGCTGGTAGTAGGAGAGAAGGAAATGAATGAAGGAAAGGTAGCAATTCGGCGACAGGGTAAAGGTGATGCAGGTGTAGAACTAATAGAGAAGTTTATTGAAAATGCATTGATCGAAATTAAAAACAGAAGCGAAGCATAAATAGTTTTTTTTGTATTTTGGTTTTCAAAAAAATGAGCAGTGTATGCGTTTACCTGCTTATTCAATCACCCTTCCCTGAGGGTTATTATTAATTTAAACATATCCCCCTTTCAGGGTTGGGGGCTAATTTGTAAATGGCATTACCGCAAAGACCTTTTAACAAACCAGGAGGAGGTGGAGGATTCAATCGTGGACGATTCGCACCTCGTAAGGAAGCAGAACACAGAATTAATCATTTCATCAGGGTACCTCAGGTTCGGCTTGTAGGTGAAAATGTAGAAATTGGCGTTTATTCAACACAGGAAGCGCTAAAAATTGCCCAGCAATTGCAATTGGATCTTGTTGAAATTTCTCCTAACGCCGATCCACCAGTGTGTAAGGTTATCGATTATAATAAGTTTTTATACGATAAGAAGAAGAAAGAAAAAGAAATGAAGGCAAAATCCAAAATTTCTGAAGTAAAAGAAATTCGGTTTACTCCCAATACCGACGATCATGATTTTGATTTTAAATCGCGTCACGCTGAAGGTTTTCTTAAAGATGGCAATAAGGTAAAAGCGTATGTGCAATTTAAAGGACGTGCTATACAATTTAAGGAAAGAGGAGAGCTATTATTGTTGAAGTTTGCAGAGCGGTTACAGGTAATCGGTATGCCGGAGGCTTTGCCCAAATTGGAAGGCAAGCGAATGTTTATTATGCTGGCGCCCAAGGGTAAAAAGAAAAAAGAGAAAGAGAGCAAGGAAGACAGAGAAGATCTGGAACAAAGAGTGCCAGAGTAAACGACCCGTTAAACTATAAGTTAAGCAGCCTTTTGAATAGGCTGTTTTTTTTTAAAGTATATGTTTCTATACCTGCTTTGGTGCAGCAAATTTAATTTTACCAGTGTCTTCGAATATCGGTTATTGTTTATTACATTAGTACTTATTTAAAGCCTGACCCTTGAAGCAACTATATTTATTTTTTTTTGTTTTCTCTTCAGTAGCTTGTTTGTCACAATCACCGATTCCGACAATTAAACTTAAGCAAGGAAATTTTATTGCTCCTAAAATTGTTCTTGAAAATATTGACCCTGATAATTTTCTTTTCAAAGATGCAGTTTTTGAAAATCGCCTATATCTGTTTCTTCAATTTAAGTCAATACCATCTTTCTCGGAAAATAAAGTACTAATTCAAAAGGGCATTGAGTTATTGGATTATGTTCCCGACAATACTTTTTTAGTAAGAATAAACGGATTCGTATCAAAAAACGAATTGAAACAGTTAAAAGTAGTTAATACTGTTTCTATTTCATCGCAAATTAAACTGGACCCAATTGTTGCGATACATCAACAAGAACTAAAAGAATATTCGGAACAAACTATTGAATTGCTGGTAACTGGTTTTAAGGGAATAGGCAATGAAAAATTGATTCAGGAATTTCTAAAGAAAGATATTAAAGCAGAAGTATATAAAAAAGGGTGGGAGGGTGCAGTAAAAGTAACTGTTGCTTCTGGCAGAATTGATGAAATAGCGAAAGCATCTTTTGTATATTATGTAGAAGAATTTCCAGCAGCAGAAATTCCATTGAATAATGAAAGTGGTGTTTCCCACGGAACTTCCGTTTTGCAAAATTCGCTTCCCGGGATTGGCAGAAATCTTTCCGGAAAAGGAGTTGTAATTGGAATGGGAGATATTGGGGGTGCAAGCCACCATATTGATCATTATTATAAAACAATTGAACCCTGGCCTTCCGGAGTATATCATTCTTCTCACGTGGCAGGAATAATGGCAGGTGCCGGCTTAATTGATCCAAGAATGAAAGGACGTGCTCCCGGTGCCTCCCTGGTTGTTGATTTTTTATCGGAAATTTCTTTTTTAACGCCCCAATATTATCGGCAATTTGGAATGCTATTAACAAATAATTCCTATGGTACTGCTGCAACAAACTGCCAGATATTCGGAGGCTATAATTCAACGTCAAGATTTATTGCTCAGCAATTGGTGGATTATCCTGAT
>JBJXDV010000032.1:0-2857 GCA_046153465.1 Chitinophagaceae bacterium | reverse complement strand
CTAATTTCCCTTTTTTATCGCTATAAAAATCTTTACCATAGGTTTGATCGTTTATTGAACCCTGTAGGGAAACAGAAATAAAGTTTGAAGCAGGAAAATCCTTTGTATTGATTTGAACTAATCCGCCCGCAAAATTTCCCGGCATATCGGGAGTAGCTGTTTTATTCACGATAATGTTTTCAATAACTGCAGAGGGGATCAGATCGAGTGAAAATGCATTCCTGTCAGTTTCAGTACTCGTCATAGGTACACCATTCAAAATTGTTTGATTGTATTGTTCGGCCAATCCGCGTACAACTACAAATCGATTATCCTGTACACTTACTCCTACTATTCTTTTTGAAATTTGAGCAGCATTATTATCGGGCGTTTTAACAATTACGTCAATTGAAATTCCATCCTGTGCACCACTCGCTCTTTTCTGCAGGTTAAATACAGAAGATATTGTTCCTCCTTTCCGGCCTGGTGCGGCTTTAATTGTAACGGTTGTTAAATCACCACCACTACTCAGTAGTATATTTTGGTAGTTGGTTTCACCCGCTTTTATCACAATACCAGGAACTTCTTTTGTAGCATATCCCGAACCCTTAGATGAATAGGAAATAATGTAGGTTCCAACAGGCAGGGTTAAAATATATGTTCCATCAATGATAGACGACGTACCATATTTTGTACCTACGGCAGTTATGCTTGCTCCGCTGATCGACTCATTTGTTTTTTCATCGACTATTTTACCTGATAATTTACCTGTTGCTTGTGTTAAGGCAAGAGCTGGAAGTAACAAAAAAGCAACGAGGTTATAAAGGCTTCTAACCTTTTTCCTTGCTTTAATTAGTTTATGTAGAGGCTGATACATTTTAGTTATAATGGTTTTGAAATAATGAGTTCTAAATCATAAATCTTTATTCGGCAACATTGTATTTAGTTTTCAATGGTTGAAAATTTGTCCATTCTGTTAACCAGTTATTGTTACCAAATGCACCTATAAAAGATTCTTTTTTAAAAAATGAGCGGGAATAATTATTTCCATCAAATCTTGCCCCGGTAAATAGGGTAGAATTTAATGTTGGAAGTGGCAGCGGATTTTCATAGTTAAATGCATCAAATAACATAAATTCATCAATATTTTTAAATAGTTTATTGTAGAACCTGTCCTCCAGGATAAATCGTTCAAAATCTCTTCCCTCATATATTTGATACACACCAGGTTTTATATAGAAAGTTCTGCTGTTTGTATTTGCCTGTGTAATTGAACTTGTAAATTCGGAACGTAAAAAGTTAACATTACTGGCGGTTAGCGAATCAATTACTTCCCATCCATTAATAGGATATCCTAAGAAAATAGAGTTTCGAATATTGAAAAATGCATTACGTGCAGTAACTATAGAGGATGAAGAACCAGCAATCGCATCATAATAATCTGCTGTGGTACCATTAAAATTATTCGGACCAATTACCGTTGCGTTGGAAAGTACCGGACGTGTGTAGGGCAGGGCTTTCAGGGAGCCAGTGGCATTATTCTCAATATACAAACCAGTTAATACATTATTCGGTTCATTTCCAAAATTCCCAAAGTAAGGATGCCTTTGCGCAAGCAGGTATTGTATATTTCCTGAATAGCCTCCGGTAAAATAAAAATCAGCAGGGCCACCACAGGCATAAGATATCAGGTATCGTGCATCAAAACTACCTCCTTTAATTATAAAAGCAGATGTTGGATTTGCATAACTCACCTGGATATTTTCAAGTAATGTTCTATTTCCTACATTGTTCAACGTTAGGTTGGCAAATTCAATTCGAATGAATGTAAAAGAACCTGAATTATCCAACCGATCTCCGTTTTGTTGATTACTGTTATTAACTGATTTTCCGTTAATGGTTATCCCTTTCCAATAATTATTTTTATTTCCTGCTGCTACGCTGGAGGTAAATACAATTGGCTCATTGCGGTTACCCTTGGCAGAAATGATTGCACCTGGATTTATTGTTATACTCGCAGATGGAGCCATTTTAATAACGGTACCTGCATCGATTATCAATTCTTCCCCAACCTCCCTGGTTACAGTTGTTGATAATACATAAACAGTATCTTTATCAAGGTGTATTTGTTTTATTCTGGAAGAAGGATTTCCACCAGTTCCTGGAATTTCAGTTATTAAATTTATTTCAGGTTTTTGGCGAGCGGTTTTTATAGCATCCGATTTTTTACAGCCATAGTTATGTACAAGTATTAAAAATATACCAGTCAAAATTTTTGAGTATCGTAGTAAAGTATTCATTTTTAATTTTTATAGGTAAAAGGATATTCGGAGGAAATAGTTTCTATATCCCTTGATTTGTAAAACGGTATTATCTACCCCACTTTTGAAATAGCCACCGCTGGTTGAGTTGGTAGTCGATAAGGGCGTATCAAATTTTTCGTTTCCATTCAAATCCTGGTATTCGGTATAGGCTGTTGCAAGTAAATTCGTGACTCCGGCAATAATCTGGATTTTCGATTTAAGAAAAGTTTGAGATAGCTGAATATCTAATTGCTCTCTCTCTTTTACACGGTAGCTTGGTACAGAAGAAATTTTATTACCATTTGAAAGCGACTGCTCCTGCCCCGATCCTACATATAGAATATAATCGCCAATGCGGTTGTATAAAACAGATAGGTGTGGAAAGCCAGGGTATTGTAAAGTAAGGGACCCATTAAGAGTATAATCGGGGGTACCTGATAAAGTATGCTCTTTTACAGTAGGTGATTCAAGGTTTTTTATAGGGCCATTGAAAACTTTCGATTGGGTTAATGTTCCATTTCCAGAAATCATTATATAGTATAACCAGGAATTTCGGTTGGTGCTTAGCAAGGTTT
>JBJXDV010000031.1:0-2734 GCA_046153465.1 Chitinophagaceae bacterium | reverse complement strand
CAAAAGTCTTAATACTTCTTTTATTAAAAAGTTTTCCACAAAAAATTTACCAATTTCTGCATACTGGTGTTTATTATATAAGATAATGGTTTCTTAACATTCCCGTTACACTGATAGAATAGCTTTGGCAGATTTCTAAATGAATATATTTATGGCTGTGTTTGAATGGAGTTTTTTTATACGGAGGTGTTGCGGTAGTATAGTTTACATGATCTTATTCATGATGCCTTGTATTTCACAAGTTGCCCAATCGGTACCGGGCCTGATTAAAGGATATGTTATAGATGGGTCAAACAACAAATTTCTTTTCGGTGTCAGCGTCAAAAAAGATAATACTCAAAAATCAACGACCACCAATGCAGATGGATCTTATCAGTTTCAATTCGACAGGGGTGATCATAATCTCATTTTTTCTCTTGCTGGTTTTCAAACAAAAAAAATAGATAAAATACCAGTATCGGATGGCTCAGTTACCTACCTTACCATTATTTTATACCCTCGCTCGCAAGGAAACAAGTTTTCAGAAAAAAATACTTCCTTTATTGATTCTGTGAGTAGAAATGATTCGCTTCATATCATTGAATTTTCCAAAGAAACCAAACAGCCTTCGTACAATCCCGTTCGCCAGTACCCCAACCTATCTGATATTCTTATAAAAAGAGAGATCGGAACAGCTACAGACAGAGATGCTTCAATGCTATTAAAAAGATTGAATGGAGTATTACTAGCAGAAGTGCCTGCTAATAACCAGCTTCAATCTTTACTAATATCAGGAATGGGTGAACGCCATAATCAACTTCTTATAAACAACATGCCGTTTGTAAGTTCTACTAAAAATTCAAGAACCTTTCCACTCAGTCTTATACCTGTAGAAATGATTGAATCAGTAAGTTTGGAAGAAAATGCAAACGCCGCATTGCCCGCAGATTATTCGGGAGGCACCATCAACTTAAAATTTAAAGAAATACCCGAGTACAATAAATTTTATCTTCAATTGGGTAGCGGATTTTATAGTACTTCTAAAAGCAATACGTTTAAGGGCGATCCATTCAGTACTCCAGAAAAGCTAAGCTTACCTACATTAAGCAGACAATTACCTGCAAACTTTCCAGGCACACGTACCCAATTTTCACTTTCTGATAAAAACCCACAGGAGCAGGTTGAATTATTGCGGCTATTACCCAATAATTTATCTCCTAAAACAACATCAGCCATTCCTCCATATTCAAGGGTTATTGCAGGATGGGAAAAACTTTTTACACTTAAAAAGGGAGTAAGCATTGGAATAGTAAGTTATCTTCAATATCAGAATATACAAAATAACGAAGAAACTATTGTACAGGTTGCACCCAATGTAACAGAAAATCCTTTTCCATTTAATAATGCAGACAAACCTGTCATCAATGCATATTCTAACAACATTGAATATCACCACACCTCACAACTAGCTGCATTTATTAATGGAACCATTCTTTTTAGAAGAAATAAAATTTCCATAAAAACTATTCTAAGCAATCATTTTATAGACAGCTATACTGAAAATAACTATATCTACAAGCCTGATGAAGATACGCTGGCAAACAAAGGCATCAAGTATAAAATAGAACAACGCAGAATAGCAAACCTTTCTTTAACTGGCGAACATGCATTTGGCACTAACGGAAAATTTAAACTTGAATGGTTCGGATCGTTTTTGAGTTATGACCAGAATAATCCGGATGAAAGAAATTTTTTATTAAGGCAAAGCGGAATTAATATAAACAATTTCGAAATTGCAACACCTATTACTTCTCCTTTACCCAATAGAAGTGCAGTAGGTGGAGCAGCTTTAGATGCAAACCTTGCAGCTATTTTTACAAATTCAGGAAGGAGTTGGACCCGTCAAAAAGATAAACTATTTACCGGTTCTTTTAACCTTAGCTTTCCATTTACGTTATTAAGAAGACCACAAACGCTTGCTGGCGGAATCTTTGTTCAATCTGCCTATCGGGAATTATATAGTGATCTCTTATTGTATCAGGGAACTGGTTATGTACCTCTTGAAGGCCTGATTGCCCAAGCAAGATATTTTCCAGGGGGATTAAAAGTAGAAGAATTTTATAACGGTATTGTTGATCCGAATGGTAATTTTTCAATAAGAGATATACGGGCCGATGACCTCGGCAATTACACCGGATCTTCTACGAATGGTTCATCGTATGTACAATGGACGAGCAGACTATCAAAAATAATTTCGTTTCAGACGGGATTGAGGGTTGAATCTTCGAGCCAATTGATCTCTTCTACTGAATATTATTATTTAGAAGGTTTTAAAAATGCAAAACGAATTCCTCTAAATGAAAACACCAATATTACCCAGTATAATATTTTACCTTCCTTTATTCTTCGATTTAACCCTATTCGTACATTAGAAATAAATGCATCTTACTTTAAAACCCTTAACAGGCCGCAGATGGAGGAACTATCAGCACATCGAAGTTATGATGCTGGTAATTTTATGACCACCAATGGAAATATTTTATTACAGAACAGCACTATTAATAATTTTCGCGGGGGTATTCATTGGTTTCCTTCTTCCACCAGCTTGATTCGTTTTACAGGTAATTATAAAAAGATATTTCTGCCTATTGAATATTTAGTTACCCGGTATGCCAGTTCAAGAGGTAACCTATCCCGTACTCCTTTTAATATGCCTACTGCAGAGTTGTATAGTATACAGGCTTCTTTCAAAACC
>JBJXDV010000030.1:0-14543 GCA_046153465.1 Chitinophagaceae bacterium | reverse complement strand
ATTGTGGATATTGGTGGTGGTACAACCGACCTTGCCGTTTTTTACGAAGGCATTTTAAAACACACTGCGGTAATTCCTTTTGGTGGCGAAAATATCACCAATGATATTAAAACCGGGTTGGGTGTTTTAAAAACACAGGCCGAGCAAATGAAAATTCAGTTTGGAAGTGCTCTTGCCAATGAAGCAAAAGCGAATGCCTTTATTACAATACCGGGATTGAGAGGTATGCCTGCCAAAGAAATCAGTGTAAAAAATCTTGCAAATATTATCCAGGCACGGATGAGTGAGATCATGGATTTTGTTACCTATCATTTAAAACAGGTTGGGCTGGATAATAAAATGTTGAATGGTGGAGTAGTACTTACGGGTGGCGGTTCTCAATTAAAACATTTAATTCAGTTAACAGAATATGTAACGGGATTGAATGCGCGCATTGGTTATCCTACAGAGCATCTTGCTTCTGGTCATATTGATGAATTAGCAAAGCCTATGTATTCAACCTGCCTGGGTTTAATTTTAAAAGGATATGATGATTATGAACACAATCGAAAGCAATTTGAAAAGGAATACAAAAAAGTAATTGTACCTGAAAGTTTGAAACAACAGGATGTGGTTGATGGAACCAAAGAGGAATCAATGATTTCGACCGATAAAATGAAAAACCGAAAAGGGCTTAAAGATTTTTGGGGCAAGTTTAAAACCAGTCTCATTGATTTGTTTAAAGAAGAAGAAGACCACGCGTTGTAAGCGTAAGGTTTTGGCCATAGAGCATAGAGCAGAATATTGAAGTTATAAAAGTGAACTGGTTCTAATTAAATTTCTTTAAATCTATACTTAATAAGGTCTTTTAAATCTCTCGGCTCATAAGAGAGATTTAAGAAGGCCGATAAACTGAAAATTATGATTCATTTCGATTTACCAAAGGCAAAATCCTCTATTATTAAAGTAATTGGTGTAGGCGGTGGTGGTAGTAATGCTGTAAACTATATGTACAGCCAGGATATTGAAGGCGTAGATTTTATTATCTGTAATACCGATGCACAGGCAATTGCACAAAGCCTTGTTCCCAATAAAATTCAATTGGGGCCACATCTAACGCAGGGCCTTGGCGCAGGTGCAAATCCGGAAATTGGCAGGCAGGCAACAGAAGAAAGTCTCGAAGAAATTCGTCGTATTCTCGAAGTGAATACCAAGATGGCTTTTATAACCGCAGGTATGGGTGGTGGAACAGGTACCGGCGGAGCGCCCATTATTTCAAAAATTTGTAAAGATCTTGGAATTCTTACCGTAGGAATTGTTACTACACCTTTTTCTTACGAAGGAAAAAAGCGTCAGATGCAATCAGAAGAAGGAATTCGTACGTTGAAGCAATATGTGGATACGTTACTGGTGATTAGTAATGATAAGTTACGCCATCAGTTTGGTAACCTAAAAATGAAAGAAGCATTTTCACGTGCCGATAATGTACTGGCAACGGCTGCCAAATGCATTACTGATGTGATTAATACCACTGGTCAAATTAATGTTGACTTTGCCGATGTATGTACCGTGATGAGAAATGGCGGAGTAGCTATTTTGGGAAGCGCAGCTGCAAGTGGCGAGAACCGTGCGCAAAAAGCAATTGAAGAAGCTCTTAATTCTCCGTTGTTAAATGATAACGATATTAAAGGCGCTAAATGGATTTTAATAAACATTAATTCCTGTGAGGGTGACCATGAATTTACGATGGACGAAGTCGAGATTATTCAAAATTATTTATTGAACCAGGCAGGTGAAGGAACAGATGTTATTCTGGGATTGGGATATGATAATAACTTAGTAGATAAAATTGGTATAACGTTGATCGCTACTGGATTTGAATATAAGGATCCATTCATAAAAAATGAAGAAAAGAAAACAGCGCCGGTGAATGAAGAGAAGATTGTGATGACACTTGAAATGAAAAAGCAGGAACAGGTAGTGAGTATGGCTGTTGTAAAATCAGCGGAAAACAAAAAAGAGGCTGAAGTAATTAATTTTACTGCAGAAGAAGTAGATGCTATTGAGCAAATCACCGAAAAGCCTGCCTTAACGATTGTAAGAGATTCTGTAGATGATTTAAAAGATGAATTGAAACCTACTTTGAGTGAACCAGTTGTTTCGGAAAACACGGTATTCAATGTGTTTTTTACTGGAAGTAATATTGGTGAAACTACGGTTGATAAACCAGTGGACAAAAAAGAAACGAATGAGAAGATTGAATGGGTACTTTCGCAGCCATCTGATCAAAATGAAGAAACGCACATCTTATCTTCGACAACACCAATAAGCACAATGGTGCAAAATAATTCTTCCACGCCTGCAGCGTCGGGAGGATACTTGGCCAAGCCATCTAATATTTATGCCGAACCAGCACAAAACGAATCCATTCCTGATCAGCCACCAGTGAAGGAACCGATACTGAGTACTGTTGCACAAAAAAATATGGAAGAAGAACCTTCCGATAATGAGTTGCAATTAGTATTTAGAGAGGTTATTCCAGCGGCGGATGAGTCTCGGGCCCATCAAACTCCAACAACTGTTATGGCAACTGCTTCTGCAGAGGAGCTCCGCGAAACCGGAGACGAAGTGGAAGAACAAAAACGTCGTGCGGCTGACCGGATACAGAAACTACGTAATCTGTCGTTCAATGTCAACGCAACTGACCCTAACAACGAGTTTGAAACAGTGCCGGCTTATATCCGCCGCAATTTAGAGCTCTACAATACTATCTCCAATGTAGAGAATTTTTACAGCAGTTACGAAATCAAAAAAGAAGAAGACGATACTACCAGAATTTCTACCATCAATACTTTTTTAGATGGTAAGAAACCGGACTAACTTTTTTCCGTACCAATCGAAGTACTATTAATGTTCTCAATGTTTGTTGTTTTTAGTTGTTACCCTCCCGGTTTTCCGGGAGGGTTTTTAGTTATTGAACGAAAATATAAAAAATGAAGATTGAAGAATGCATTGTATTTAAACGTTTATGAAATTGAATGGTCGTCGAATAGTTTATACAATACTTTTTCATTGCCGGCGGATTAGATGGCTCGCAAAAATTTCAACAAGTTTAATAAATAGAAAAATCTCTATGCTGTTTCAGTAATTGCAGCTTTTCAGTTTTTTTCCTGCTAAAGTCCATGTCTCGCTCAGGCAAGTTCAGAAATTAAGATTGCCGGAGCTATTCATTAAAATTAATTTAAGTTCCTCTATTATTTTTACATTTGCTTTAACCAGTGCGTTTACCATTTACGTGCTATATTGAACTGATTTTTCGGTTCATAGTACTAAGAGCGCTATTTCTTGTGGAGGCATTTTAAATGACTTGGAGTTTCAGCAAGGCCGATGGTAATAAATATAATACAGAATGGTAAAAAAATTAATTGGCTTTCTAATTTTATCAGCATCGGTAGTTTTTCTACAGGCACAAAGTTATCACAGTCTGCAAGGGTCTTCCTATGCCGGTAGTATTGGTGTGCATAATAATCCTTCGTCTATTGTTAACACACCTTATAAATGGGACCTTACCCTGTTGGGCGTTCAAGCCAAGTTTAGTACTAATTTTTTGGAGGTTAGAAATTATTCTCTTTTGTCTCCTGCTGCAAAATCGGAGTATATTTTTAATGCAGGTAGTTTTAAGCGATATGTAATTACCAATGCAACTATTAATTTATTGAATGCACGGATAGCACTTAATCGGCAAAAAGTAATTGCCTTTGGAGCAAACCTCAGAAATTACGCTTTTATAAAAACAAGTGATTATAATTTTTATGATACCCTAAAAAAAGTTGGAGACTTCTTTTCTTTAAACGAACGAAACCAGCCACTCACTCTTGATTTTGTAAATAGTGGCTGGATAGAATTGTATGCCAGCTATGCTCAAACAATTTTTGACAATGAATTTGTACGGCTTAACGCCGGGGCAACCTTAAAATTAAGCAGGGGAATTTCCGGGGCCCACGCAAGTTTACAAGGCGGGAAATTTGAACGGATTCCGGCCGGTGATCCTCCGGGTTATTCTATAACGGGAGCGGATGCTCGATTTGGGTATTCGTCAAACTATGATCGATGGTCGAATAGTAATAGCCAGGCAGCAAATATTCAAAATTTCTTAAAGTTTACAGAAGGTGGCGCTTCCGTTGACGTTGGCGCAGAACTACTTATTAAATCGCAGGCAGTACCGGGGTATGATGAAGAGAATTATTTTGATTATGATTGGAAGCTCGGACTTTCTATTCTTGACCTGGGTATCAATCAATACAAATATGGATTGCAAAGCCGGAGTATTTCCGGCGTGCGTGCAGGTATTACAAATATTGATATCAATCAAAAATTTGATTCCACTATTAATTCAATAAAACGTTTTGATGACAGTCTCGCTACAATCGTCAATCAAAATACAAGCCTTAGTGGTAAGTTCCGGATCATTAATCCTACGCGCATGGTGTTGAATGTAGACCGCTATTTAGCAGGTAATTTTTATGTTAATGGAGAATTGTCTATTAATCTTTCAGCTGTTTTTGGAAAGAAATGGCTTTATGTAAAGGAGATGAATTTAGTAACTATTACACCCCGATGGGAAACAAAGAGACTTGGCTTTTATATGCCCGTTACGTATAATACGCAAAAACAATTTTGGATAGGAGCTGGTGTTAAAGCAGGCCCTGTTTTATTGGGGTTACACAACCTGGCTTATCTTTTTTCTTCTAAAAGTATTCATAAGGGAGGAGGATACATCGCCATCATCATCCGCGCGCCAAATGATACCGGTAAGAAGTATGACAAAACATTGAATTGTCCTCCGGGCACCATTAGATAGATAAACAGTAGCTAATACGATAATAAATTGCATTGTCAAATGATATCCTTTTACAGAATTTTTTGGAATTTTTTCTATGATGTGCGCTATCAATACCACTAATGCGCAAACCAGGGAAGATAACTTCTACGTATACGATGCGAATTGGAACGGAACAGATATTAAACATGCACATTACCTGGTTCGAACAAAAAAAATTAATGATACAAGCTGGCAATGGGATACCTATGCTGTTTACGGACCACTAATAAAAACAGAATATTCAAGAGATGCTCAGGGAAATGTTGCCGAGGGCGAATTGTGTTTTTATAATTCAAAAGGAAATATAGATTCTATAACAAGTTATAAGAAGGGGTTGGCTGATGGTGATTGGATTTATAAAAATGATACTGGTAGAACTAAACTTACTAAAACGTATAAAAACGGGAAATTAATTAAAGAGGTAGATAATATAAAAGAAGACTCCCTAAAAAATCTTGAGAAAACCAATGAGGAGGAAGGGGAAGAAAATGAAGACGAAGAAATTGAATCTGAGTTTCCTGGTGGTAATAAGGGTTGGGCTCGATACCTGAATAAAAATTTAAAATATCCAGAGCGGGCGATCAATAGTTCGATAGAAGGAGTAGTGCATGTTGGCTTTATTGTAGATGAAAATGGTAAAATAATTGAACCGCGCATTTTTAGATCGGTAGAATTTTCATTAGATGAAGAAGCCCTTCGCATGATAATAGAATCTCCCAGGTGGGCGCCAGCTATTCAAAAAGGGAAAAAAGTAAAATCCTATAAAATGCAACCAATCGTTTTTAAGCTAGAATAATCTTTCAATAAGTTTTGAAAATTCAGAACTATACCATAACTTTGGAATAGTAAAATAATAATCTATGAAACTTGCTGAAGCCAAAGAAAAATTTATTTCCTCCTGGGGAGCTTTTGGAACTCATTGGGGCATTAACAGAACCATGGCCCAAATTCACGCATTATTATTGGTAAGTGCAGATCCGCTTAGTCAGGATGACTTAATGGAACAACTTAAAGTAAGCAGGGGTAATGCAAATATGAATATTCGGGAATTGATCGACTGGGGTTTGGTAGACCGTGTAATTATTCCTGGCGAACGTAAAGAATATTTTACGGCAGAAAAAGATATCTGGAAAGTTGCCACACAAATTGTAAAAGAACGAAAGAAAAGGGAATTGAACCCAATGATGAAATTATTGGATAACCTCGATGACATTGAAGGTGATAAAAAAGATAAGCATGTTAAACAGTTTACGGATACAATCAATGGTATTAAGCGATTTGGAATGCAGGCCGATAAAATGCTCGACGTGTTGGTGAAAGCAGATGAGAATTGGTTTGTAGGCAATTTAATGAAATTGTTCAAATAGCGTTATGAGAACTTATAAAATTATCGACGCTCTGGCGCAAGTACTACTTATTGTGCTAGCAATTGTTATGAGCCTGGTATATAGTTCAACTTTTTTAGGAGAGAAATTTATGTACAGCTATGTTCTTATTGGAGCATGGCAACTAATTAGTTTATTGATACATTTCTTTTTGCCTGCTACCTTTAAAATAAGGGCACGCTTCATTTATATTATTTTATTGGTGATCACTGTTTTGGCAGGTGTGGTTATCGGAATTGCTGCTGATGATAACCTTATAGGATTTATGTATGCTATGTTATTTTGGACACCCGCACTTGCCCTGTTTTATGCAGGGGTCTGTTGTTGGGAAACACGTAAAATGCGATTGACGGCATCGAAGTAAAAATATTCTTTAAATAAAACCGGGCGCCGGTTTTTATTTTGCTTAATAATTTCACAACTAATTGAAAGTATGAAAATAAATAATCAGCTCTTGCTATTCGATGACCTTTGCCCGCTGTGCGTTTGGTATTCTGGCTTGTTTGTAAAATATCAATTATTAGCACCCGCCAGCCGGCAACCTTTTTCTGCTGCCTCGCCAAAACTTCTTTCTTTGATTGATATAGAGCGTGGCCGCAACGAAATACCTCTAATTGATACCTCTACTGGAAGCACCATCTATGGACTGGATGCATTACTAACTATTATAGGAAACCGATTCCCTCATGTACAAAAAGCTGGAAACTATGGGCCGTTTAATTGGATACTCAGGAAGCTTTATAAATTCATTTCTTTCAACAGGAAAGTAATAGTAGCAAAAAAATGCAGTAAGGGCCAATTCGATTGTTCGCCTGAATTTAGTATTCCTTACCGTAGCTATTTAATCCTTTTTTCCTTACTCTGCACCTTATTATCTCTAAATGCTTTTCACCAAATAATCTCATCAGGAATTATTGCGTATAAAGCTACCCCGGTCCAATTTCAACTTGCAACCGTTTCAGTTTTAATAACCTGGTTTGCCAGCAGTTTATGTATGAGATTAAGAACTGGTATAGAATATCTCGGCCAGGTTTCAATGTTATTGATATTGGGTTTATTGATAAGTAGCCCTTTATTAGTGTTGAATAAATTCATTCTCCTTCCAGCCTGGTTTATTGATGGATACACATTATTCGTCTTTGTTTTTATTGGGAAAGAATATTTACGTCGAATGCATTTTATACCAAAACCTTTTAATCGGGTTCGGTTGATGATGCTTCATGTGAGCACCGTCTTTT
Source organism: Chitinophagaceae bacterium (assembly GCA_046153465.1). Taxonomy (GTDB): domain Bacteria; phylum Bacteroidota; class Bacteroidia; order Chitinophagales; family Chitinophagaceae; genus Endoryza. The sequence goes on along the minus strand of JBJXDV010000030.1, from coordinate 7,059 downwards.
GTTTTATTTACTATTTGTTCATGGTAGTTTAATGGCATTGTATGAAAAATAAAAAAATTATCATAGCAGGCGGAACTGGATTTATTTGCCAGGCCCTTGCAAAATATTTCGGTAGAGAAAATAAAATTATCATTCTTAGCCGGCAATCGGTGAATGATCAAACGAATAATTATAGTAAGCAATTAATAAAATCAACAGATGGTTACAATATCACTTATTGGCGATGGGATGGAAAATCAATTGAAAAACATTGGGCCAATGAATTAGAAGGATGCGATCTTGTTATTAACCTGGCAGGCAAATCGGTTAATTGCCGGTACAATGAAAAAAATAAACAGGTAATTCTTGACAGCAGAATTCAATCCACCAAAATAATTGGCGAAGCCATTCGCCAGTGTACGGTTCCTCCTAAGGTTTGGATCAATGCTGCTTCTGCCACTATTTATCAAAATAGTGTAGAATCACCCAATGATGAATTCAATGGAATTATAAGCGATCTTAAAAAAGATAATATGCCTTATTCAATGTTGGATCAGCTTCGGTTTAAGTACAAAAAATGGATACTTGCCATTCGAAATGGAAAGGAGTCGGCTTCTTTAAAGAAGTTGGAGTTGGATTTTTCAGTGCTTGTCTGTAAAAGTTGGGAACAAAGCTTTTTCGAACAGCGTACACCGTTCACTCGAAAAGTTGCCTTACGAACGGCTATTACATTGGGAGAAGGTGGAGTAATGGTTCCCTATTTCAATTTGCTGAAATTTGGATTGGGAGGTAAGCAGGGAAATGGTAACCAAATGTATAGTTGGATTCATGAAGAAGATGTTGCGCGCAGTATAGAATGGATAGTGGGTCACACAGATGTTGAAGGAGTCTATAATTGTGCAGCACCGAACCCTGTATCCAATAAAAAATTTATGAATGTTTTGCGAACGATTACAGATAATAAATTTGCTTTACCAGCGTATGATTGGATGCTGGAAATTGGTGCGGCCCTGATTGGAACAGAAACCGAATTGATTTTAAAAAGCAGGTGGGTGTTGCCCACAAAATTTTTAAATGAAGGATTTATATTTAAATATCCCTTGTTGGAAGATGCCGTACGGGATATTGTTTCAAAAACACCCCGCAGGCACTACCGTTTATTCTAAAAACCGGTTGAATAATTGTAATTTTAAGTATGAAGAATACGAAAAAAACATTAGTACTTGTTGCCTCCGATAACCCTTCGCGCTATAGCTATCTTGCCATCGATCGATTGCGGAAACAGGGTCATCCGGTACTGGCTATAGGAAAAAAGAAAGCATCCGTTTTGGGAGTTACTATAGAAACCGAACCAATTCCTTTTGAAGATATTGATACCGTAACGCTTTATCTTAATTCACAACATCAATCCGCTTACTATAATTATATACTTTCATTGAATCCCAAAAGGGTAGTGTTTAACCCCGGCACTGAAAATGAAGAATTTGAATTAATATTAAAAGAAAATAAAATCCAATTTATGGAAGCCTGCACATTAGTGCTATTAAGTACGGGACAATACTAAGGGGTTTTACTAGTTTAATCAGCTTATATCAATTTGTTTGTTTTTTGATTTATAAAATAAAATATTATAAGAAACTGCCCGTTAACCTATAATATGTATCGGGCAACAATTTTATTATGATCTGTTTGTAGTTCGTAACTATAAGAACAAGTTTTAAAATCCAAAAAAATCTTCCTATTGATGAAAAACCGCTATTTAGCTGGTATCCTGGGAATATTTATTCTTAGCGGTATTACAGGAATTGCTCAGGATGCTTTTCCTGTTAAACAACAGGTCCCCGATAAGCCGTTTATTTTTTCTCAACTACCCGAACGAATTAAATGTACAATGGAAGAATTGCAGGAATTGTTTCATTCCTCCATTGGTTCGTCGATGCTTATACAATTAGAAGGGGGCATTCATCTAAAAGGTGTACTTACCGAAAAAATTATACGCTCAGTTGCAATCACGAGTATTAATATTAAGCTCACAGATTACCCCGGCGCACTGTTCAGCATATCATTGATTCAGCAACCCGGTCAATCTCTCTTATTTAATGGTAGAATTGTACATCCTCAATCGGGCGATGTATTTGTTCTTGCCAAAGAAAACAATCAATACTTTTTACAAAAAAAATTACAGAAGTTTTTTATGACTGAATAAATACTGATCCGTTTTATTTTGTTTCAACCCCTAACCCCGTTAATAATCCGTCCTATGAAAGCTGTTTTATCCGTCCTCATTGCAGGAGTAATAAGCATCACAGCGGGAGCACAGATCCCTAAATTAAATAGTGATCTTGCCGCACCTGCTGTAGTTTTCCTCGATTTCGACGGTCAATTCGTGCAAGGAACTTCCTGGAATTGGAGCGGTCCTATTAATGCACAAAATTCCGGTTTATCTTCTGCTGCTATAACGGAAATCTTTAACCGGGTAGCAGAAGACTACCGGATTTTTAATTTAAACATTACAACCGATTCTACCATTTACGCAACAGCCCCGGCAACAAACCGAAGCAGGGTAATTGTTACACCTACCTATCAATGGTATGGGGCCGCAGGAGGAGTGGCCTATGTTGGTTCATTTACCTGGGGCGATGATACACCTGCCTGGGTTTTTAATGGTTTGCTCAATAACAATATTAAATATGTTGCGGAGGCTATATCGCACGAAGCAGGTCACACACTTGGGCTACAACACCAAAGTATGTTTGATATGAATTGCGCTAAAATAGCTGAATATTGCCCGGGCCAGGGAACGGGTGAAATAAGTTGGGCACCTATTATGGGGGTTGGCTATTATAGAAATATAACTACCTGGCATAATGGAACGAGTGCTTACGGATGCACCTATTTACAAAATGATATTGAAGTAATAGCTGGTTCTCCGAATGATATTGGTCTTCGTTCAGACGATCATGGAAACACTCATTTATCAGCAAGCCCTGTGGTACTGAATGCAAATAATTTTCAGGCTAGTGGTTTGATTAACACATCAGACGACAAAGATGTTTTTGAAATTAATGTCAGTTCTTCCACAAACTTTCAGTTAAACGCAATTCCACAAAGTGTTGGAATTAATAATGCGGGGGCCAATATTGATATACGTGTTTGTCTATTGAATAATATTGGCGATACGCTTAGCAGGTACAACCCCATGGATTTATTAAATGCTGGAATAGATACAACAATTGCAAGTGGTATTTATTACCTGGTAGTGGAAGGTGTAGGAAATATAAATCTGTTAGATTACGGCAGCCTTGGTTATTATTCGCTGAATGGTAGTTTGGCCAGGGTTTTAGCAATTAACCAATTTCGCTTGTCAGGAAATAATAATAAAGGCATTCACCAATTACAATGGAATTATAAAGCCGATGAAACGGTAAAAAGAATAGACGTAGAATCATCTTTAGATGGGATACATTTTGAATTGATTCGATCGTTGTTGAACAATTATCAATCCTTCGATTGGAAACCTTTTTCAGCAAGTAAGATTTTTTATAGAGTTAAACTTGTGCTGGCTGCTGATGAGAAATATTTTTATTCAAATGTTATTTCGCTTTCAGCTCCCAGTGGCAGTTCGGTTGTTTTGCTTAATAACATCGTGAGAAGCGAAATTGTACTCAATGCTACGAACGAATATACCTATCAGTTAATAGATCAAAAGGGGAATATGCTAAAAGAAGGAACACTTGTAAAAGGCACCAATAAAATTTCTTCAAGCACTATTTCGAACGGGCTGGTGTTATTGAGAGTTTTTAACAAATCTGAGAACATTCTTTTCAAATTAATAAAACAATAACCCTGGCCGGGTGAATTGTAAGGAGTTTTCCGTAAATTCGGAAAACCCATTTTATCATGAATTTGAAATGGAGAAAATTTAATGGTGATCTCATCAATATCCCTATTATTGAAGCCGTTGAAAATGTAATTAAACGGGAAACAGCGAATGGTTTCAAACTTAAAGTATGTATTGGTACCGACTCCCAGGTAAAAGGAACGGAGACTGAATTTGCAACTGTGATTGTTTTTTTGCGGGAGGGCCGCGGTGGCTTTATGTTTATACATAATGAAAAAACAAAACAGGTTTTTTCAATTAAAGAAAGGATGTTGGTGGAAGTTGCCAAAAGCATTGAGATCGCTTACGAATTATGCAACCTGTTTACGGTATACGAAGTTGATATGGAAGTGCATGCAGATATTAATACCAATCCACATTTTAAAAGTAACGATGCACTAAAAGAAGCAATGGGTTATATATTGGGAATGGGCTTTGCCTTTAAAGCCAAACCAGAAGCCTTTGCAAGCAGCAGTTGTGCCAATAAAATAGTTAATTAACTACTTTGTTAATTACTATTCGTTGAATTAATGAGTTGAAATTTTGTTCGGCCTTCCTGATTTTAACAATTGGCACTATACCTTTTCATTCGCATTACAATCTTCAATAAATTTCAGAATTTTTTCTCTTCCTAATTTTTTTACGGCGCTGGTAACGAAATGCTGGGGTAAAAACTGCCAGGTTTTTCGCATCGCAGCTAAAAAATCTTTTACATTCTTACTTACTTCTTTTTGTGTTTCTTTATCTGCTTTTGTAAATACTAGGCAGAAAGGAATTTCCCACTTGGCCAGTTGGGTCAAAAACTCGAGGTCTACTTTTTGCGGACTATGGCGGCTATCAATTAAAACAAAAACATTAACCAGGTTTTCCCGTTTCCGAAGATAGTTTTCAATCATTTGTTCCCAGCGGCGGCGATCATTTAAAGAAACTTTTGCATAACCATAACCCGGTAAGTCTACGAGGTACCACCTAAGCCCCTGCTCTCTTTTTAATGAGCCTTCTTTTTCATTACCTGTTAAACTAACAATATCGAAATGATTAAGGAGTTGTGTTTTTCCTGGAGATCCAGAAGTTTTCGCAAGCTTATGATTATCGCAAATCATATTTATTAAAGATGATTTACCAACATTACTTCGTCCGATAAAAGCATACTCGGGCCGGTCGGGTTTGGGGCATTGCGTATAATCGGGGCTACTGATAACGTATTCAGCTTTCTTGATAATCATAAGTGCAAGATAGCAGGACTTTATGTAGGTTTTGTTTTCTACTTTTTTCTTTCAAATTGAAATCTGTTTTTTGTCAGGATTAATAAAGTGAAATAACGATAAACGACAAACCACAAACTACCTCTCGTCTCTTATCTTTGTGGCGATGTCAAAATTTTCACACGATACCATTGTGCCATATGCCGATTCTAACCAAAGCAAAAAGGATCAGGTAGCCGGTATGTTTGATAAAATTGCTTTCCGTTACGACCTTATGAATAGAGTGCTTAGCGGGGGAATTGACATTTATTGGCGCAGAAGGGCCATTAAAGAATTATGGTCCTTATATCCCCAAAAAATACTGGATGTTGCTACCGGTACTGCCGATGTGGCGATTATGACATACAGGTACCTAAAACCAGCAAAAATTATTGGCATAGATATTTCAGAGGGAATGCTAAAAATTGGGAGGCAAAAACTGGCCAAGGCCTTGTTAAATAAGCATATAGAACTATTAGAAGGGGATGCCGAGGCAATAAACTTTGATGATAATACGTTTGATGCCATAACAGTTGCTTTTGGAGTGCGAAATTTCGCAAATCTCGAGAAGGGATTAGGAGAAATGTGGAGAGTATTAAAGCCTGGAGGCAAACTGGTTGTACTTGAATTTTCGAAGCCCAAAAAGAAGTGGTTCAATGGGTTTTATAATTTATATATGACGATCATTGCTCCGAGAGCCGGCCAATGGTTATCAAAAAATAAAGACGCGTATCAATATTTAAATAATTCAGTAAAAGCATTTCCCGAAGGCGAAACATTTCTACACATTTTACAACAAACCGGTTATTCGGAAACAACCTTAAAAAGGCTGAGCTTAGGTATATGTACAATTTACTGCGGAATAAAAAGAATAGGTTAAAGACGCTGATAGTTGCATTCATCGTATTGATAAATAGTTCTCCGCTACTTGCACAGGAGATAGAATTAAATTTACCCAACCACGATGAAAAACGTTATTTCCTTGGCCTCGCCCTGCTTTATAATAATTCACGTTTTCAATTAGAACAACATCCACGGTTTTTAGGAAATGATAGTGTACTTTCCGTAAATCCGTTGAATACGGGGGGCTTTGGGTTGGCAGGTATTCATACGTTACGGTTATCAAAAAGGTTTGAAATAAGGGCCATCTTCCCGCAGTTATTATTTTCTTATAAAAATCTTACTTATAATTTAAAGTATCCCAATAAAGCAAATGATGAGGATACCTTTGTTACCAAACAGGTTGAATCTATCTTATTAGGACTTCCCTTGCATTTTAAATTCAGAAGCGATCGCATTGGTAATTTTCGCGTATATATGTTTGCGGGAGGTAAAATTGAGTACGACCTTGCCTCTAATTCGAGTGCTCGAAGGGCTGAAGATTTAGTAAAACTAAAACCCTTCGATATGGGAGTAGAAGCAGGTATTGGCTTCAATTTTTATTTCCCTGTTTTTATTCTTTCTCCTGAAATCAAAATAAGTAACGGCTTAATCAATACGCATAGCCGGGACGCCAATCTTAAATTCTCCAGCAGTATCGATCGATTGAATTCAAGAATGGTCATATTCTCTTTAATTTTTGAAGGGTAAGTTCGTATGACCGTCTCGTTTTGATCCTTATTCAGCATCAGTAACTATTTTTTCTTTATGTAAAAAAAGTGTTTGAGTATCTTTATTGGAATCATTTCATTTTATGAGAAGAATTATTATCACCTGCTTTACACTTGGGTTATTGCTTTGGGCCTGTAATTCAACCGACACTAAGTACTCATCTTTAATCAGTATTAATAACTTGCCTTCGCAAAAATTCAAAATAAATAGTTTACGAGATACTTTCCTGGTAACAGCGAAAGGAGCCATTCTGAATATTTCCAAAGGAACATTGGTGGCCGATGCAGAAACAGTTGAGTTGGAAATAAAAGAGGCTTATAATATGGAAGATATTTTCCGAGCCGG